>JBDTIC010000312.1:0-3476 GCA_039936595.1 Ginsengibacter sp.
TGGCAGTATACAGCCGGTGAAGGAGCAAGCTGTATTCGATGGATCGATTGGAAAATTAATGCAGCAATATTTAGCTTATAGAATCGCTCTTAGGCTGAAAAAACATACCATTGAAGAGGGAGAACAACATCTTTATCGTTTTCTGCGCTATCTGAATGCTACCAAAGTTAGCTCCATCAAGGCAGTCAATCAAGTGCATATCTTACAGTTTATAAAAGATATAAATCCAAATTTTTCTGCTTTAATGCATTTGACATTACAGTCAATCAGAGGTTTTTTCAGGTATGCGTATGATCAAAATTTATTAGATACTGATCTTGCTCTAATTGTTCCAAAGGACAATTTTAAGAAACAGCCAAAACTTCCGTCTACGTATTCGATTAACGAAATAGAAAGATTGATTGCTTCAATTGACAGAGGGAACGCCAATGGCAAACGCAATTATGCTATTGTTTTATTGGCTGCCCGACTGGGTCTGCGAGCTTCCGATATTGCCTATCTTAAATTTGACAACTTGTTGTGGGAAAAGAGCATGATCGTCTTAAATCAATTCAAGACTGGTAAAAAAATAGAGCTGCCAATACTTCCGGAAGTTGGCAGTGCAATTATTGACTATTTAAAATATGGCCGTCCAAAATCGGATGAACCATTTGTTTTTTTATTGTCCAGGTCGCCCTATAGCCCTGTCAGTAATTGCTCAATTACGGGTATCGTCCATTCTTATTTTGTAAAGTCAGCAATAAATATCACATACCGCAAACACGGTCCACATGCTTTACGCCATAGCCTTGCCGGTATTCTTTTAGAAAAAGAAACCATCCTGCCGGTTATATCAGAGGTGCTCGGGCATGAAAGCACTGCGTCGACAACCTATTATCTTAGAATTGATCTTAAATCAATGAGGCAATGTGCGCTCGAAGTGCCGTCAGTATCTATATCTTTTTATCAACAAAAAGGAGGGTACTTCTATGAATAACCAACTTGATGGCATCTATGCCCCCTATATTAAACAATATATCGACTTCAAAAAAAGTCTTGGTTTTAAATATGATACGGAAGCAAAGATCTTCTCCTTTTTTGACCGATTTACAATAAGAAGAGGTGAGAAAATAGTTGGCATTACCAGGGATTTAGCAATTGAGTGGCGCCAATTGAATCTGAACGAATCAGATTCTTACAAATATCATAGGTGTGTATGCTTAAATCAGCTGGCATCGTATTTATGCAAAATAGGCTTCCGGTCTTATGTCATTCAGTTGCCGGCTCAAAAAAATACATTTACTCCTTATATTTTTTCCAGAAAACAAATCGTGGATTTATTTGAAGCCTGTGACAGTGTAACAGGTAAAAAAAAAGAATGGACACCGCGATTATAATCCTTCCAGCTCTTTTGAGACTATTATATGGAACCGGTTTACGTATTAGTGAAGCCTTATCATTAAAAAATAAAGACATTAATCTGGATGACAATTACCTCATTGTCAGGGACAGCAAAAATGGAAAAGAGCGTATGACCCCTATATCCGCGTCTCTTTCAGAAGTCTTCAAAGAATATGTCAAATACAGAAATTTAATGCCCTTGGTGCAAACTGACGACAGTTTTTTTATCACTTTGTCAGGCAAAAATTGTAATAGAGATCATGTTAGTAAATGGTTCAGGAAAATATTATGTAGTGCTGGAATATCCCGAAATGATCATGGGCCTCGTCTACATGATCTTCGACATACGTTCAGTGTGCATACCCTGGCTATGATGTCCGAATCTGGCATTGATCTTTATTACTCGCTGCCAATACTCTCCACTTACCTGGGACATCAATCACTGGAAGCGACCAACGGGTATGTCAGATTAACTTCTGAAATGTACCCTGGTTTATTAAAGGAGGTCGATTTGATTTGTTTAAATGTTTTCCCTAATACAGAATTTTATGCAACCCACTGATTTTTCTAAATACCTGACAAACTTTCTAACAAAGTATTTATCTCATGAGAGAGGATCGAGTTCAAATACGATTGCTTCTTACCGGGATACATTTGTTTTATTAATCACTTTTATGGAATCTAAGAACATAACATTAAATAAGCTTACACTAGAAAAAATAACGAGGGATACCGTGGTAGAATTTCTTAACTGGGTGCAAACCGAACGCAAGAATACCAATGCCACAAGGAATGCCCGTTTAGCAGCTATTCATTCTTTTTTTAAATATTTACAATATCAGCATCCGGAAAATCTTTATGGTTGCCAACAAATCCTTTCAATCACAATGAAAAAAGCGGAACAAATACAGATGAACTATTTATCTATTGAAGGCATTACACTTCTTTTGCAACAACCAAATATAACCACTGGTAAAGGAAGAAGAGACCTCGCATTACTCTCCCTATTGTATGATACAGGAGCAAGGGTTCAGGAAATAATTGACCTAACTCCATCAAGTATACGATTGGATAAGCCTTCAACAATAAGGATTACCGGGAAAGGTAAAAAGACTCGTATCATCCCTATGTTGGAAGGCCAGGTAAAGCTTTTAAAAAATTATATTCATGAGCATCAGCTCACAGAACCCCAGGCTAATATGTATCCTCTATTTTATAATAGTCGACGGGAAAAACTTACCAGGGCTGGCGTCAATCATATCCTACACAAGTACGCGGCTATGGCAAGAATAAAAAATGCAAAACTTATTCCTGAACCAATCAGTTGTCATTGTCTCAGGCACTCTAAAGCCATGCATTTATTGCAGGCAGGTGTTAATCTCGTTTATATAAGAGATATTTTAGGGCATGTATCAGTTCAAACCACTGAAATTTATGCACGTGCTGATTCTCGAAAAAAAAGAGAAGCCATTGAAAAAGCTTTCGTTGAGGTAGTGCCAAAAGAAACTCCTGTGTGGTTGAAGAATAACAATCTATTGGACTGGTTAAAAAGCTTCTGAAGCAATAAATATTATGTAAAGTAATTTTGGTAAATTAAGAATCAACATGATGATAATGAACCTAAACGAAAAATTACTTTACATAATCTTTTACTTTGCATAACCAATGTTATGTAAAGCTTTACATAACATTGGCAGAAAGAATTATTTATTTGCCGGCAGCCATGAAGCCGCACAGCGTAGTGCGATGCTTTATTCTTTCCTGGGCACGTGCAAACTTAATGGCATTAATCCTTTCATCTGGCTGCAAGATGTTTTGCAACGAATCGGTAATCATCCTATCAATAAAATTGAAGAACTGCTGCCCCAAAACTGGAAGCCACTTGTATAGAATTTTATTTTGAATTAATTTGGATGTGGTTAGCCGGAGGGATACAAATTATTCAACTAATTTAAAAAAGAATAGTATGATTTTTTCTCTTTTCGTCTTCTTGCAACACCCATTTTAAAAATTCAGCTCAATAAAATCAACACTTTCAGCCGACGATTTTAAAAAGTGCGGAAGTCAGGAGGGACTTTTTCTTCAATACGCAAAAT
>JBDTIC010000313.1:0-3700 GCA_039936595.1 Ginsengibacter sp.
GCCCTGAATCCTTTGATAAATTCAAAAAAAACACCTAAAGCATACTTAAAATCATTCCAGCGGCTTTGAGGGCCTTCAAAAAATTGAATTTCTTTTTTGGTTGCTGTTACTCTTTCTTTTTTCGTTACTTTTTTTTCATCGGTCATTGTCATCGTTTTGGTTTATTCAAACTCAGCTTATTGATTTTTTATCAAAAAATTTCTTGAAGGTATTTTAATTTTCCGAAAATCTATACGGTTCAGCAATCGGTTAGTGCTAACAAGAAAACTCCCGAGAATTCAATAATACACAACATCAGCTACTTTAAAAATTATCCAATTTTTCGTGGTGTAATTTCATAAATGTTAACTTCATACATCTTTTTCGTCCGAATACTAAGCCGGTACTGCCGTTCACTCAATATCGTATTTTTTTATGCGCAGTCAGTTTTATTTTGCACTCCCTATTAAGAATCTATCTGAGTTAATGACAAGCTCAAATGAAACTTGTCTGATTTGTTCCATTTTTATTGCCTGGCATGAAACGATAAAATTATTTTAATTTTTTTGTTACTACCCCGAATTAAAAGTAGAAGCTACTCACACAAAATTAAAGTAAGAAAATCCGTCGGAAAGTCTATTGAACCATGAGGCCAAACTTGTGGACGTGGTGCTATTAGATTTTTCACTGATTAATGGTGACTCATTTTTTAGCCAATAACTATCAATAAACTAATCTTCTGTAAGCATGGTATAGAGTGGCATACACTATTAAATTTTTTATCAGGGAGATGGAAAGAGCACCTGAAATTTTAAACCGTACCCAATTTTTTCATTCATTAAATAAAATCAAATCAATTATGGCAAAGTCAATCAGAAACCAAACAAACAAACTTACTATCCCGGTAAGCTTTGAAACGAAGCCGGAGGAAGATATTCCTTTGCAGGCCTTTCTATTTAATCGAAGCGGGAAGCTAATAGGAAAAAATGCTGTGGAAAAAAATAGCGTAGAGTTTGATACCGGAGGTTTAAATCCCAAAGAATTACGTGTATTTATATCTCCTTCTGCCGATAAAAGGATCGACGATGTGAGCGCCATGGCAGATTTAAAAAAGTTTAAGCCCTATGAGGCATTATTAAATTTTGATGAAAAGGGAACGGTTAAAATATTGCCCATTCCCGCTTATTTGATTAAACTATGGAACCTTCGCATTTGCCGAATCAGGGGAAGGATAATTAAAAATTTCAGCCTTGGCGTTATTAACCAGGATAGGGGTCTTTGCCATGCCCGCGTGCATATATGCGAGGTGGACAGGCTATGGTTTTGGATCAATAAAATTCCGGATTATATCATTAAGAGGATTCCTGAAATAGTAGATGGTCCTGTAAGGCCGATCCCCATACCAGACCCAGGGCCTGAATTAATAGCCGGTCTTAATCCGCAGCCTTTGCCGCCAAAAGAAATTACAGCCAATATGTTAATGGGGCCCATCACTAATATTAATATCAATGCCATTTCAGAAACAGCAAGGTTAACTTCAGCAGTTACACCGGTTGAGAAAAGCTTTAATGAGTCAGCGCTCAATACCAATTTGGATGTACGTATTACAGCCGGTATAATGCCATCCGTTCAATTATCTCCCCAAATAAAAACGCAGCTACTGTCAGGAAATGTCAGCATCATCAGAAAAACAATTGTTGATAATTTTCAATTGCTTCATCCCTGGTTTTGCTACGTACCCTGGCTGTGGCCTTACTTTTACAGGTGTGATGAAATAAAAGTAGTATATACGGATCTCAATGGCCATTTTGATACCAACTACTGGTACTGGTTTGATGGCGACCAACCGGATCTGTACTTTTGGGTAGAGTATTTAATAGAAGGAGTATGGACTACGGTTTACAAACCGCCGATTCCCTGCAATACCTATTGGAACTATGTTTGTGGCAGCGATATCACCATCAGGGTAACAGACCCGCGGGTAAGATGGGAGTGTAACAATGTAGTGGATGGCGATATTGTGTGGGTAAAAACCATAGGTGATGCAGCAAGCATAGCGCACATAAAGCAAACAGATTTTACCGAAGTAGTACAGGGTAAAAATTTTAACCAGATAGGCCTAAGTGATGTATCCGTATGGGCAAGCCCTAATGCAGTGGGAGATTACAGACGGCCATTTGGAAGTAACCTGGGTTTTATAATTCAGTTTGGAAGCGGCTTACCTTCTAACGGTATGTACTATTACAGGTGGAGTTATCGTAAAATAAGAAATGCAGACCTTTCTGCTGCAGTTTTAACTGCTCCCGTATCGCTACATGGAGGGCAGGCCTTGTACAAATCTTATACGTATGAATATTATGATATTTTCATGCACAAGCATATTGGTTCCAAACCTTTTCAACTGGGACCAGTCTCTAAAAAAGGAAATGATGACCTGTTTATTATTCCTCCTGCTTACCCAAGTTCAGCGCCGGTAAGCGCTACAGAGACCAGTCCTTTGTGGGATCAAAATACCCTTTCTATAAGTTTTGATTCTACCAAATTTTCAGACGGTCTGTATGAATTCTTTTTAGAAATGTTTGATTTTGCAGGCAACAAACTCACCGTTATTCCTAAAGAATTATTTCAGGTACCGGATTACAATACTTTTGCACCGTCAGTGGATGCAACCAATCAGAACCTGGTACTCAATGGGGCCACAAAAGCGAGCGCTTTTAAAATGGTAGCCCGCATAGATAACAGTCATTGCGAGGCTGATATTTATAAAATAAAAGTCAACGGAGCGGAAGTGACCACAGATTGCTGCGGCTTTGTGCCTTATCCGCCCAATGCCAATATAGAAGTGGCTTACAGGGCATACCATCCGCAAAATTTTGCTACATTTGGTTTTACCATTCAAAAAGGCACCTGTAATGATGCAACTCAAACAGCGCTTACCAACGCAAGCGGAATGGTAATAGGCAACGCAGGAGTATATGCGAGAGACAGCAACAGCATTTACCGTCATACTTTTACACCTGCACAGTTGCTTGGTATATGCAGCACAGATGGTAAAGCAGCCTTTGCCGAACTATTGAACCTAAATGCGCTTGCAACAAACGGAAGCAACCAATTGTATTTTTTAAACGATTCCGCTTTAGCAGCCTTTGCATTGGAACCGGCATAATTACAAGGACATGCAGGAATGATAAAAGCACAAATATTTGAATTGTACACAGGCTCTCACAACTTTATTCCACAAAAAGATGAAGCCTGATTGACATCATGGGTTCCGATGGTTAACAGATAAAGGCAGGTTTTTATGAAAAAACCTGCCTTTATCTTTTAGTAAAAAATCATAAAGCAGGAAAATTGCTATTAATAAAATTCCTGAATTTAAAATACGATGACCTAAAGATCAGCAGGAGCCGAAAAGCAGCCTTTTTCGTCTATTCATTATCGTTATTTTCAATTTTATTTCAATTAATTCTTTAGTCAATTTTAAAAAAATATAGCCAGGTGCATGACTGATCCACTTCGAAAACGGGTCAGGCAAAATCTAAATTGCATTCTTAAGCCATTTTTTTCTAAAAATATTATATCTTACAATACATTTAAAATAGTAATGTTTGTTATAGATAGTGAGTGATAATTATAAAAATACCCCCAAAGATCAATTCCCTTTTATTTTTAAAGGGGGAGAAATGGGTGCACTCATTTACGCTAAAGTCTGGACCCTAAG
>JBDTIC010000314.1:0-2758 GCA_039936595.1 Ginsengibacter sp.
CATCCATCGAAGACCAGGAATATTATAGGCAAGTATGGAAAGATGCACAAGTGATCGTGATGGGCAGCAATACGTATATGGCTGAAAAATTTCCCGCGTCGCAGGATCATTTGTTGCTGGTGATGACACAGCATGTTTCAAAATATAGGAATTATAAAGTGGAGGGACAGATTGAATTTACGAATGCTACGCCGGAAGAGATTACGAAGCAATTTGAAAAGAGAGGCTTTGAAATAATGACTGTCGTAGGGGGTGCGCATATTGCCACTTCATTTTTTAAAGAACAATTGATAGACGAGCTATGGTTGACGATAGAGCCAAAAATATTTGGAACAGGAGGCAATTTTGTTATAGATGAGAAGCTCGATATTGATTTACGGTTGATCAGTTGCGATAGAGTCAACGAGCGGGGGACACTGATCAATAAATATGCGGTGATTAAAAAATCAAATGACCAGGATAGAAAATGAAAAGCGATACCGGAAATAAAACAGTGTGGACAATTGGCCATTCTACGCGCACTTTGGAGGAGCTGGTGCAAATGCTTAACTCCTTTAAAATAGAATTGGTGGCCGACATCAGGAGCTATCCGGGATCGCGTCGCTATCCACAATTTAATAAGGAATTGCTGGCAATTTCTTTACCTGAAAATAATCTTCAATACATTCATTTAAAAGAATTGGGGGGAAGAAGAAAAGTGAATCCTGATTCTAAAAATACCGCATGGCGGCATCCTGCTTTTCGTGGTTATGCAGATTATATGGAAACGGATGAATTTAAAAAAGGCATTGAAGAGCTGGAAGCGTTGGCCTTAAAGCAGCGCACCGCTTACATGTGTTCAGAAGCTGTGTGGTGGCGGTGTCACCGTTCTATGGTTTCTGATTATTTAAAAGTAAATGGATGGACTGTAATGCATATTATGGGTATTGGAAAAGAGCAAGAACATCCCTACACTGAACCAGCAAGGATAATAAACGGCGGATTGAGTTATGAAAAAGGAGAGGTGCTGAGGCGTGACGCGTGAGTGGTGAATTGTGAGTAGTCAGTGGTGAGTAGTAAATTGTGAGTGGTGAGTAGTTAGTGTCTGAATTATTGTATATCACCTTTGTCCGCGATCTGAACTTTGGTGCAGGCACTTTGCATATTGCATATTGCATATTGCTAATTGCCTTTTGCCTACTGCTAATTGTTCCTAAACCCTATCTAACCATACTTTGTATTTCTTTAATTGCTCATTACTACCATACGGCCTGAATTTAGTTGCCGAATGCATTGCATGTTGCCTATTGCTTATTGCTTATTGCCTATTGCTTATTGCTAATTCCCTATTGCCCATAGTTTATCACTCTTTCCTCCTTCCATAATAATCATACAGATTATTTTCATATGCCTCATTTACCGGCTGAGATGCATCAAATTCAGGACTGCCTTTTACAGCTTCCGTTGTGATATCAACGATAACAACAGAATTATCCCAATTGACTTCTTTGATCCATTGAGTGGATAATAATACTTTCCTGCTGTCGAGCCAGGAGCCAGTTTCCACCACAAGAAATTTAATTTTCCAGGTAGTATCATCAACAATATAATCAACCACTTTGCCAATCTCTCCATCTGTGGCGTGAATCCCGTAACCGGAGACGTTTTTGGTGCTTCGCAGGTGCAAATCGTTATGAGAATTTACGGGTTGCTCACTTACCTTATTGTCTTCAACTTCATTGTTATATAAATCACTGGGCATTGCCCCGAATATGCCTGCACCATGCGCACCCGATTCGGTTCCCCAATATCCATCCCAGCCATAATATGAAAACAAACCTTGCTCCTGCTGACGTGATACCGGTTGATCCGTATCTATATCAGGGCTATTTTCTATTTGATCTTTTGTAAGTTTTACGGGAAATTCTTTATTTTGCCAGTCTGGCATCAAGAGAGCAGATGGAGATATCAGCACTTTCTTTTCAGTAAGCCAACTGCCGGTCTTGACAACAAGGTACCTTATAGTCCACGATTGATCGTCAAAATAAAATTCATCTACTTTACCTATTTCTCCATTCGTTTCTCTCAGGTTATAGCCTACCAGGCTTTTGATACTTCTTTTCATTTGTACGTTTTTTATAAATCATCGTAATACAATGATTATTCCAGAAAACAATTCCCAAATATTTTTTAATTATTCAAACAGTTATAAGTGTTTGCGATTGCTGTCATTCTTTATCTATGTGATTCACTTTTATCTGCATCTCCTGAAGAGGCGTACCACCCTTTGCTCCGAAGTCCAAAGTTCTTATTGGAAAAGGGATCAATACATTGTTTTCATTAAAAGCTTTTTTGATTTGTACGATGGCATCGCTTCTTACTTTTAAAAAGCTTCCCTGCCCTGCAGTATCTACCCAAAGACGCAGTACGAAATGTACGGAGCTATCACCAAATTCTGTGTAAAACAGGGTCGTAGGGTCATCAGATAATCCTTCTATATTTTCAACGGCATCTAAGGCAATCTTTTTTACTTTTTCAAGGTCCTCTCCAAACGATACTCTTCCTGTAAGATCTACTCTTCTTTTTCCCAGCAAAGTGTAATTTTCAATGGGGCTTTGCAGTATTTCTTTATTGGGAATAATAACCATTTGGCCCTGGAAGGTCTTAATAACCGTATCACGCAAATTGATCTCCTCTACGGTGCCCATGAAGTCTTTTATTTTTACAACATCGTCGGGGTGTATGGGCTTTCTGATCGATAAAAATATCCCGGACATAA
>JBDTIC010000315.1:0-3066 GCA_039936595.1 Ginsengibacter sp.
CCGGCAAACATGCCGAACATAGACGCCACACCCATTACAAGATGAAAATGGGCAATTACAAAATAAGTATCGTGCAAATGCAGATCCAGTGCGGAATTACCCAGCCATATCACGGTAAGTCCACCGGAAATAAATAAACTTACAAACCCTATTGCAAATAGCATTGCAGGGGTAAAATGTATGTTCCCTTTCCAGAGCGTAGTAAGCCAGTTAAAGACTTTTATCGCCGACGGCACGGCTATTAATAGTGTAAACAATACAAAGAAAGATCCGAGGAATGGATTCATCCCTGTAACAAACATGTGATGCGCCCATACTAAAAAGGACAAAGAAGCTATTGCAAAAAAAGATCCAACCATCGCCATATATCCAAAAATAGGCTTACGGGCGTTTGTAGAAATTACTTCAGAGGTAATACCCATGGCCGGCAGGGCAATGATATATACTTCAGGATGACCTAAGAACCAAAACAGATGTTGAAATAATATAGGACTTCCGCCTTCGTTAGGTAATATTTTCCCCTGAATGACAATATCACTTAAATAAAAGCTGGTCCCCAAATGACGGTCAAATAGTAACAAAACCACGGCAGATAATAAAACCGGAAAGGTAAGTACTCCTAAAATAGCTGTAAACAAAAATGACCAGATTGTCAGTGGCAGTCTCGTCATATACATTCCTTTTGTCCGCATATTCAATATAGTCGCAATATAATTTAGGCCTCCCAACAAAGTGGATATAATAAAAAGTGCAATACTGATAAGCCAAAGATCCATACCCGTTTTAGAGCCATCCATTGCTTCTCCTAAAGCGCTTAGAGGTGGGTATATAGTCCATCCCCCACTTGCTGGTCCGGTTTGCACAAACAATGAAGAAAACATGACAACCGATGCAGAAAAAAAGAACCAATAAGACAGCATGTTCAAAAATGGAGATGCCATATCTCTCGCACCTACCTGTAAGGGAATTAAATAGTTTGAGAAGGTTCCACTCAGTCCTGCAGTAAGTACAAAGAATACCAATATAGTCCCATGCATGGTAACCAATGCGTAATAAAATTCAGTATCAAGTCTTCCGCCTTTAGCCCAATGGCCAAATATATCTTCAAGAAATGGAAATGTCTGGTCAGGGTACCCTAACTGCAACCGGAAAACAACCGAGAAAAATCCCCCTATTACCGCCCAAATAATTCCTGTTACCAGAAACTGATGGGAAATCATTTTATGATCCTCGCTGAAAATATATTTAGTAATGAAAGACTGCTTATGATGCTCATGTGAAGAGTGCCCGGTAGAGTGTACTACCAATGGTTCTTCATGTATAACTTCTTCGTTCATAATGATATTTTTTTAAAACCTTGTTGGTTATTGACTATTATTATTTATCGCTATTGGGACTAATACCCAATGCTACATTTTTTGCTGAATCTATAGGGGCAGACGAAGCAAGAAATTGCTTTGCTCTTATATATTCGGGTCTCTGCTTTATCATCCATGCATTGTATTCCTTTTGCGTCTCAACCACGACAACGCCGCGCATAGTAAAATGGCCCTTCCCACACATCTGATCACAGCTTATTTCATATACAAAATCCGGATTACCTGTCTTTTTCTTCATTTCCTCCGTGGTTATTATCGGAGTAAACCATAGTGTAGTAGGTGTGCCAGGCACTGCATCCATCTTCAATCTGAATTGGGGAAGCCCTACATCATGGATTACATCCTGGGAATTAATCACGAGTTTAACGGGCTTGTTAACAACTACGTGCATGGTAGTAGGGACATGTATATCATCATGACTTGCTGCATCTGCCCAATCCACCCCAAGCGGGTTACTTTTAGCAGCATCCGTCAATTTATAATTTTTCCTTCCCAAAATCCCATCTTTTCCCGGATACCGGATTTCCCAACCAAATTGATGTCCTGTAATTTCTATCAATTGTGCATTTTTAGGAGCATCCGATGTAAATTTAAACCAATATTTTAATCCAAATACTACCAGGATAGTAAGTGTAATAGCAGGTACACTGGTCCATATAATTTCAAGCTTATTATTGTGTGCAAAATATAAAGCTTTTCTCTTATCGCTTTCCTGATATCTAAAGGAAAACCAAAATAATAAAATCTGGGTAATAAAAAAGACCACCCCCGTAATGATAATTGTAATCCACATCATTCTGTCAATACTCTGCCCCTCGGATGAAGCGGCACCAATCATTAAGCCTGATCTCGGATATAATATATCATTACACCACCAAACACCGATGAGTCCCAATATAAGAAAGGCAAGCATCAGAAAACCGTTGATCTTATTATTTTGCTTTCTCGATTTTTCTTCGCCTTTTAAAATACTAACATATTCACTAGCTTTTGCAATCTGGAAAATTACCAGAAAAACAAGCACAACAATCGCTATTATAAAAAAGTTGCTCATGATACTCTATTTTTTCCTCATCCGTAACACGGATTATTAATTTTTTATTATTACAAGTTAGATATACTCTTCCAAGCTATCTATTCTCAAAAACTTTTATCAGACAAAGTGAATAATACTTTCTTTCATGAAAGGATTATTTTTTGCCGTCATTGGCACTGTTGACGCAAACCTGCTCACACCCCACATAATTATTCCAACAAACCCCAATGGAATACCCAATTCAAACCAGCTTAAATGCGGGTTCATTCCAACCGTTCCGGGCATTACCATCTGATAAAAGTCTATCCAATGGCCAAAAATAATTACGATACACATAAAGGTGACAATAAAATAATTTCTTTTGGTAGCCCTTTTCATAAATATTAAAATAGGTGCCACAAAATTGAGTACCAGATTCAGATAAAATAATCCTTCGTAAGGACCTTGCAACCGAGCTTTAAAATATACGGTCTCTTCAGGTATATTACCATACCATTGGAGCATAAACTGGTCGAACCAGAGATAAGTCCAGAAAATAGAAAATGCAAACATATATTTTCCCAGATCCTGAATATGTTCCTTATTTACGAATTCAAGCAGGCCTTGATTTTTAAAATAAATAACAAATAAGGTTAGAAGAGCTATTCCAGC
>JBDTIC010000316.1:0-4080 GCA_039936595.1 Ginsengibacter sp.
CGGAACCAGTGAAAATGCGGTTATGATTCAAATATGGACCGCTCTGATTACCATTCTTGTTTTAAAAGCGTTAAAAGCAATGGCAAAATTTGGATGGCACTTGTCTAACCTGGTAGCTTTTATCCGGTTAAATTTATTTGTAAAAATCGACTTACAGTTATGGCTTGATAAGCCTTTTGATGAACCTCCTAAAACAGATGAAAACTTAATCGTACAGGGTTTATTATTTTAAAACCGTTTTAAATCGCTCTAATTCAATAAAATCAATAATTTTATTTGAAAATAAAAACGTTTAGGACACTATTGCATATTTATTTACTTAAAAAGTTAAACGGACAGAAAGCTCAATGAATTATCAATAATAAACCATAACTTTAAGTAGTTCTTTTAATTTAATAAATAGTATTTATTCACCTGTTTTATCTTATAAGATTGGTTTTGTAACTGCTTTTTCGAAATCTTTTGCCTGACGATTTAATATCATAATATAATATATATAAAGATTGGTGAAAATGTTATTGGTAACAAGTACTCTTCAATAAAGTAAACATTCAAGGCGTTTAAATTATTAAATTAAAGATTTTAGCAACGTTATTAACTAATATAGCATGCTATGCATGTTGAGTTTTATAGTAAGACCCTGCTGAAAACGTATAATAATATAATACCTTTAACCCATGTCAAATAAAGTAAAGTTTGCTAAAGCAAATCATCCTGATTTTTATTCAACACTTAATAAGAGAGTAGAAGAATATTTTACCAGTAATAAATTATCGAAGAATGCCAACGGAATGATGATTTTTAAAACGGTATTTTTCCTGGCTGTACCCATAACGGTTTACCTGTTGCTTATATTAAACCCAAACCCTCTTTTTGTGCAGTACATCCTTTGGGCCGCACTCGGATTTTTTACGGCATTTGTCGGACTTAATATTTCGCATGACGCCATCCACGGAGCCTTGTCAAAACATAAGAGCGTGAATAAATTCCTCAGCCATACATTCAATATAATTGGCGCAAATGCTTATCTATGGAATATTATGCATAACATCGTACATCACACCTATACGAATATTGGTGGCCACGATGAAGATATTGAATCAGTGCCGTTATTGAGGGTATCGCCTCACCAAAAATTATTGAAAATAAACCGACACCAATATTGGTATGCATTTTTATTGTATGGCCTTGGGTCTCTTAGTTGGGTGTTTGTAAAAGATTATGTAAAATTCTTTAAAAAGAAAATCGGAAATTACGAAAACAAAAAACATCCTCGCATAGAATATTTTAATTTGTTCTTTTTCAAGCTTGTTTATTATACGATCTATCTTGTAATTCCCATGATTTTAATTAAGGCATTGTGGTGGCAAATATTACTGGGATTTTTTCTACTGCATTTCTGCCAGGGTATTGCGATGGCTGTTATCTTTATGCTGGCGCATGTAGTAGAGGAAACTACTTTCCCTTTGCCTGACGAAAGAGGAAATATACAGAATTCGTGGGCAGTTCATCAATTATATACTACGTGCAATTTTGGAATAGAAAATGATATTTTAAACTTCTTTTGCGGCGGCCTTAACTTCCAGGTGGAGCATCATCTGTATCCACGCATTTGCCATGTACATTACAAAGCCATATCCGGCATCGTTAAATTAACCGCTGAAGAATATCACCTGCGCTATAATGCCAATCCTACTTTCATGGGAGCCATCCTGTCTCACATCCGGCTCTTGAAGAAACTGGGGAGACAAGAATCCATTGCAGCAGCTTGAGTATAATTGTTATTGAGAGCTATGGGTTGGGAATAGATGATCTTAGACCTTTTCAAATACAAGCCTGAAATGATCCATGGTTTCATTTTCAAAACAAACTTTGTTGGGGCTAATTTTGAACACCTGCACCAGGTGACGGAATTCCTTATCAAAAAGATATCTTGGCAGCAGAGAAGCATATAAAAAGTATTTTTTCAAATGGAATTTGCGGAATTTCTTTCTCCATCTTTTTATCGTTTCTATATAGTCGTACCTGCCACTGCTTTTTGAAATTAATTTGAAGTAGGGCTCAGCATTTCTTATTACCTGCTCTGCCCCATAAGGCAACCATGAGCCCGGAAATTGCTTTACCATTAAAGCCATTGCATAAGCAGGAGATTTTTTATCGGCATCAACGCTTACTTCTTCGAGCGGCATCATATTCTTATCGAAAACCATAGTCTGCATGTAAAACCTGCCACCTTGGGGCAGCAAGTCGTTTAGCCCTTTAAAAAAATTGTGGTATACTTCATCCTGTTTGCCATCTTTGTATTCTTCTATAGAGCAAAAGTGCTCCAGGCCGCCTATACACGTTACTGCGTCAAAAGTCCCGAAATCTTCAGGCTTGATATACCTGCAATCCATAACATGCACATCCAGCCCGTTCTTTACACACGCAGCGGCCTGCCCGCTGGATAAAGTTACCCCTAATCCATTTGCACCACGGCCCTTTATATAATTAAGAAAAGGGCCCCAGCCGCATGCCATGTCAAGTACTTTGCTTTTGCTTTTTATATCAAGACTGTCTGCTATAAATGCATGTTTGCTTTTTTGTGCTTCTTCTAGTGTCAGTGAGAAATCGCCATCAAACCGGGCGCCACTGTAGTCTGCCATTTCACCAATACTTAAACGAAATATTTCGTCAATGGTCGTATAAGTATAGTCAAGATCATTTTTAGAGGCCATTTAAAAGATTTTATAAGTGTAAAAAAAAGCTACAATGTACACCGATTCTTTAATATTTCGATATAATCGGATGATCAATGTGAGCAATCATATATCCGTAAAGACTTCTACAATTAAAGTGCAAATGTTTTATCAATTTGCAAATGTGGATTTCAGTAGAAGTATGGGAAACATGAAGATTTGCAAATACTCAATATGAAACCTTCTGAAAGATTCCGAAGCCATTCAGAAAATTTACAGGGAAATAAATACAAAGAAGAAATGGAACGATAGGATGTATTGTACTTAATAGCTTGGAAAAGGAAATAAAATTTAATTGAGATCTCAGCCGATTCGTTTACGAATCTAAAATTGAGAGCCTTTGTTCCTGGAAAAAATTACGATTCTGGTTATTCTAGTTTTCTATTTGCTCACCAAATATTGTTACATCGTTGGTTTTAAAAAAGCCATCAATTACACATCACTTGTCAAAGTAGAACTACTAGTTTTTAATTAAATTGATTTATCTAAAAGACAGTTTCCGCTTTGTTTTGTAATGATATATAGCAGCGAGTAGGGTTTTTATTTGAACGACCGTTTTCGTAAAAATTTTCGTTATAACTTTCATTAATAACCTTAAAGTTTATAATTATTTTTGGGGATCCACAATATTGGCTTCGATTATTTGCAATAATACGGTTATATCAAATGGCTTTCTTAAAAATCCATTTGCTTTTACTGTTTTACTTATTTTAGCAATATCAGTGTTTGCAGAAAAAAGGATGACAGGGATATGTTGGGTAGTGCTGTTATTCTTCAGCAACATTATAGCATTTTCTCCCCCTATCACTGGTATCCACAGATCCATCAGGATCAGAGCGGGTTGGGTCGTGATGGTATCTTCGATTATATTATCACAATAGGTCCTTATTTCCACATGAAAATTTTGCTTCTCTAATATTACTCTGCAAACAGATAATATCTCCTGGTCGTCATCAAAAATTAAAATCGTTCTCTTCATATATTATATTGGTATAGTAAAATAAAAAGTGCTGCCTTTGCCAGTCTCGCTTTCTGCCCATAGTTTCCCGCCATGGCGTTGAATGATTTCATAAGAGATATGCAGGCCTATCCCCAGCCCCTGAAAATGGGTGACGCGTTGCTCTTCACGAAAATAGCGGACAAATACTTTTTCTAAATTTTCCTTGCGAATACCAATGCCGCTATCTGTTACTGAAACTTTTACTTCTCCATTTTCAAGCACCGTATTTACAAATACTTTGTCGGCCTGAGGGGAATATTTAATGGCGTTAGTCAGTAAATTACTGATCACCTGCCTCAGCCTTTCCATATCGCCGGTAACGGGTTCAGGTATTTCACCGGA
>JBDTIC010000317.1:0-6033 GCA_039936595.1 Ginsengibacter sp.
CAAATTATATACCACGAAAAGGCTTAAATGCTAAAAGCTAGAGTCAATAGACTAAGGTATAAAACTAAGTGCTGAGGCTAAAAGCTAAAAGCTGAAAGCAATCAGCAAAGCCGACAACTTAAAAGAATGGCTATAAAGGCAAAGCAAAACAAAATGATGAACCCTTATTTGGGGCACTTTCTACCCACATGCGTCCATGATGTCGTTTTATAATTTCATTTGAAATGAAAAGACCTAAACCGAGGCCGGGAAAAGTGCTGGTAAATTCATCTGTGGCACGGAAGAATCTTGTAAATAACTTTTTTTGCATTTCCATTGATATTCCAATACCAAAATCCTGCACACATACTTGTACTTCATTTTCAGCAACCGCAACTTTTATAAAAATATCTTTGGAGTCAGGAGAATATTTGATCGCGTTGGAAAGTAGGTTGATCATTACCTGTGATAGTCTATTTACATCTCCTTCAAGCGGCTATACGGGTTGCAGATCAAGGACCAGTTCGTGTTTTTTACTTGTCATTTGCATATCTTCTGACACCTCTTTTATTAATGTGGTAAGATCATACTCCTGGACGTCAAGCTGCAACTGTCCTTCCGTGATTTTAGTTACGTCCAATAGATCTCTGATCAATTTAGTGAGCCTGTCAATCTGATGATCCATCTTGCTTAATAAATTTGCTGAAGCATCATCTCCTTTTTCAGAGAAGATTTTCTGCAAAATTTGCGCATAGCCCTTTATACTAGTAACCGGTGTTTTTAACTCATGGCTGGCAACGCCTATAAATTCTTCTTTTTGTTTCTCAATTGTTCTCCTTTCGGTAACATCCCGATAGGTCTTAATAAGCCCATGGATACTGCTGTTATCGGCGAGGTTGATGCAGCTCACTTCCATTATTCTATAGCTGCCGTCCTGGTGCCTGAGACGAAACTCAGATTGAAAATAATGATAGGGATGGACAATGCATTTGTCAAATAGTTCTCTTTCTATTCCCAAGTCATTGGGATGGACAAGACTATGTTTAAAAATGTTTTTACCCAGGCGTTCTTCCGCAGCGTAACCTAACACTCTTTCAATAGAATCGCTCTGGTAGGTGATTGTGCCTGCATAATTGAAGACAGTAATCACATCAAATGAATTTTGAACGAGCGCTTTAAAACGTTCTTCGCTTTCTCTTATTAATTGCTCCTTAAACTTTCGGTCGCTGATATCGATATTGATGCCTGACATTTCTAACGGCTTTCCGTCATTGTCATACACCACATTAGCACGGCAGAAGATCCAATGAACCGATTCATCGGGCCATATTATGCGAAATTCAACAGATAAATCCGTTGGCATTTTAATGCTCTCTTCAATCTTTATCTGTAATAGGCTCACATCATCCGGGTGCACCAACCGATACCATTCTGTAAACGTCGGCGATTGTTGCGCGTCATCCAGTCCGTACAGGGTTTTTTGTACTTTGGTCCAGGTGAGCTGATCTGTTTTTATATGCCATATAAATGCGCCCACCGACCCGGCAGTTAACGAAAAGTCCAGTTGTTGTTTGGTCTTTAGAAGATTTTTTTCTATCAATTTCTGCTTCGTAATATCACGCTGTGTTCCCCATATTCTCACAATACTTTGATTTTCGATGATACCGGTTAAATTATTTAAATAGTAAATAATTTCCCCTTCTTTTTCTTCGATGGTTTCTTCATCAGTAAGGTGATAATCTGAAGCGATCCATTTTGTTAAGAAAGTTTCATTTTTAGCCAGCAGGTTTTCAGCAGTCACTCCCACCATTTCTTTTGCACTTTTAAGATCGTGCATTTTAGCCATAGCATCATAACACTCAGCTATGAACGCTTTATTATAAAGATCGTTTAGTTGTTTTCCTGTTGACAGTCTTATTGGTATTGCTTGGGTTAACTCAAAACGCCATATCCCTTCCGTATTTTCAGAAATAAAAGATTCATAACGTTCCTGGCTTTGGTGCAACAATTGCTGAGACATCTTTTCTTCAGTAATTCGGCTGCCGTAAATGGAAAAGGTTTCAGGGGAAGGATACAAACGAAAAAGGAACCAGTCTTTTGTTGATTCCTCATAATATTCAAATGTTGCAAAAGTTTTTGTCTTCATGGAAGATATCAGCATCTTATGAAAAGAAGAATCCATAAAGCGGCTCAGGATTTCCCATAGATTTTTACCAATAATGTCTTTTTGTTTTCTACCAATAAAAGCCTCTGCAGGGCTATTGATAAAGATAAAATTCCACTTATTGTCGACAGAGATAAAAAGATCACTGATACTATTTAAAATAAGAGTATTTGTATTAAGAGATTGTAACAAGTTTTTTTCTGCTTCCCGTCGTTTAGTAATGTCTTCGATAACTAATAAGATGCGGGTCTTTTTCTTTTCTTCAATTCGCATCCTCGCAGCACTGAATAAAATTACCCTGTTTCCTACGTCAGAAAAATCATGAGAGACCTCGAAACTTTTAAACGTCTTCTCTTTGGAGATAATTTTCAAAAGTTCTGCTTTTAACTCAGGGATATCCCATTGGCCATCCTGCATTTCGCTTAGGTAATGGCCCTCAGTTTCATTTTGCTTTTGTTTGAAATTTTTATAGAACGCCTTGTTAGCCGATTGTACACGTAGTTCTGTAGTTAAAACCATTAACGGTTCGTTGATCGTTTCCACGATGGCCTCGCGGTATTCAAAGGCTTCCCTGAGATCATTATTACGAATATGCAACTCTTCATTAATGGTAATGAGTTCTTCATTGGCAGATTGAAGTTCTTCCTTTGATGTTTCTAATTCTTCATTGATGCTTTGCAATTCTTCATTTGAGGAAAGCACTTCTTCATTGGCGCTCTGAAGCTCTTCCTTCGTAGCTTCAAATTCTTCTCCCGTTATTTTTATATGTTCCTTGGCTTCGCGAAGCTCCTGCTCTAATGCCAGGATGCGCCGGGTTTCTATGATCTTTATGTCAGTTGTGTTGGTTTCAACGTCGGTTACATCAGGATAATTGATAGATGATGGTTTAAACAAAATCAGAAAATAAGTGTCGGAAACTAAATTGTGCACCGGCATCACTTCGAGAATGATCATTTCTGTCTCGCCATCCGGTAGCAGGTATTTTACTTTTTTAGAAGCCGTGGATCCTTCTTTCTTTACTTTTTGAATTAGTGTCCTTAATTCAAATACCAAATCGTCAGGTACCATTTTTAATAAATGCAGGCTCGCTTTGCCAAAAACCGGTTGAAGGTAACGGGAAGTAGAGCCGTGAAACCTTAAAACCTGCATATCGGCGTTTACTACGACGCTGGCCGGTACATATTGTGAAAGCAGTAACTTATCAGTCTCCTTCTCTATATCCAATTCTTTACTTTTTTCTTTGTTCAGCGTATCAACTTCAGATTTGGTTTCTACGAAAGAGGGACGGGCAGGGAATGAAAAGTCAAAATCAAAATGATTGGCGTTTTCTTTCCTGGTGTACAATCTTGATTCTTTATTGACCGGCGCGAAAAAGTCGGTAGAACTACCGATCGTTTCGGATTTACCGAGCAATAAATACCCTGTCGGTTTTAGTGCATAGTGAAAGGCTTTAAGAATTTTTTTCTGCGCCTTTTGTTCAAAATAGATCATCACATTCTGACAACTCACCAGGTCCATTTTTGAAAATGGGGGATCTGCAAGTAGATTGTGAGTTGCGAACACACACGCATCCCTGATCGTTTTTATCACCTGATAATGGCCATCCACCTTTGTGAAAAATTTTCGCAGCCGCTCAGGAGTAACATTCTCCAGATTACCTACATGATACAACCCGGATCTCGCTTTTTCAATAGCTTCTTTGTTGAGGTCGGTAGCAAAAATGTGAAAAGGAATAGTTAATCCTTTTTCAGAAAGAAATTCAGAAATGCTGATGGCAAACGAAAAAGCTTCTTCTCCTGAAGCGCATGCTGCCACCCATATCCTGATAATGTCCCCTGATTTTCTATCTTTAATGATAGCAGGCAAAATTATTTGACCAAGAGATTTAAAGATTAACGGGTCTCTGAAAAAGGTAGTGACATTGATGAGAAGATCCTGGTAAAGCTTCTCCACTTCACTCGTGTTTTCTCTGAGTAATTGTGAATAATCAGCAAGACTTTTTTTGCGGTTAAGAGCCACCCTACGCAGTATGCGCCGGACGATGGTAGCCATTTTGTAAAGAGAAAAGTCAATGCCTTTTTTATTATGTAGAATAATAAGAATTCTTCTTAATTCTGAGTCATCCTCCTGTTGTATTTGTGTGGGTGAAAGCCGGGTATAAGGGTGTTTTACAATATCGCTGAGGTCTTTGGCAATGCGGTCGGGTGATAGAATAAAATCTACATAGCCAGCATCAATAGCGCTGGTTGGCATACCGCTAAAACCTGCTGAATTATCCTGTGCAAAGGTGATGCCCCCTTCAGCTTTTATGTCTTTGGCTCCAATCGTACCATCAGATCCTGAACCAGATAATATGATACCGATGGCTTTATTTTGATAAATAAGTCCAAGATTTTTTAAGAAAAAATCAATAGGTAGAAAAAGAGTTCCCTTATTGCGTGGCGATAAAGTGAGATGCCCATCAACTATGCTCATGTAGGTATTGGGTGGTATTACATAAACATGATTGGCCTCTATTTTCATTCCATCTTCAACTGTAAGCACTGGCATCTGCGTTTTTTTCTCCAGTAATTCCGGCAATATACTTTGATGGTCGGGCGCTAAATGCTGAATGATCACAAACGCCATTCCTGTAGCTGGCGAAAGACTCTCCAGGAAAACTTTTAACGCTTCCAAACCACCAGCCGAAGAACCTATTCCAGCCACGGGAAAAGGGGCTGCTCCCATCTCATGTGGCTGCCCGGATTTTTTAGAAATAGGTTTTTTAGCCTTAACTGAATTTTTTTTGGATGAACTCATTTAGAAATTGGATGGAATTTTATTAAAGTTAATGAACTTGAAATGGATAATGCTAAAATTCGATAGTTAAACTGCGACTTGTGAGAATAGAATATAAGCGAAAGATGCGGAATAATTCTCAAGAAAATGATATTCGCACCTCCTATTTGATTCAGGACAATTCGCGCAATACTCTTTTACTTTTTGTCTTTTGGTTCAGGGTATGGAAAGTTTTGATTTAGCCTTTTTGGGAGGGTTATCACCTTTTAATTTTGCTTGTGATAAACCGGTTGGGATAGCCTGTTGGGCATTAGTAACTTTCTTTCCGCTTTGCCTACTTTTTAATTTTCATTCACGTATTTTATGAATTGCTCCTAAGAGTTATCACGATTCTACTTTTTTTTGCGCTACTTCCGAATACCTATCCATAATGTAATATTTAGGGATAATAATCACTTTCTTATTATTTTGTAAGTTCAATAGATAAGTACAACACGGCTCTTCCTATTGGTTCAGAATCTAAATATTATAATCAAAGAATTAAAAATAATTGATCGGTTTTTTGTACTCAATGGCATTGGGATACACGGCACAAACTCAATTCTAAACGGCTGGACATAATAATTATAAATATCAAGGATGAAGAAATTCTTAAATGCAGCTAAAATTTTCTTCTTTTTTATGCTGATGCTGAGAATTGCATTTTTAATCGGGTAGTTCAGAGTTATGGAGGAATTTTTTCTTACATAAATGCTGCTGCAATAGATCTTGAGATGCCTATAGTCATTCTGTTTTGTGCAGTCAGCAGCGGCATCATATACAGTTATAAAGATGATAGCAGTGAAGGGGGCCCGTTCCGGGATTTTGTTGATAAGGCAAACTATATGATGATAAAACACGAAGATGGAAGTTTTGGCTGTTACTGGCATTTGCAAAAGAATTGCGTGCTTATTAATCGAGGGTATATTACAAAGGGTGAACAAATTGGTTTAAGTGGTGCGACAGGATAAACATTAATACCTCATCTTCACTTTTCAGTAAAGAGACGACTAACTTATGAAAGAGATTCTTATATAAAAACTAAATTCATAACCACTGCTGGCATTGTCCTT
>JBDTIC010000318.1:0-3984 GCA_039936595.1 Ginsengibacter sp.
GAGAGCGCCTACAGATAATGATTTTGGCAATGGCATGCCGGTTAAGTTAGGAATATGGAGAAACGCCTACGTCAACAGATCCGTAAAGAATGTAGAAGTGGAAGAGAAAAATGATGATGGAGTTAAAATAACCATACACTATTTCTTAAATGACGTCGGAGTACCTTATATGCTTGTGTACCTGATTAAAAATGATGCTTCAATACAAATAACTGCATCGATAGATATGACAGGCAAAAAGCTTTCCGAATTACCCAGGTTTGGAATGAGAATGCAATTACCACCCACTTATGACCGTCTGAATTATTATGGAAGAGGTCCCTGGGAAAATTACAGTGATAGAAATACATCCGCTTTTATTGGAAAGTATACAGGAATGGTAGAGGATCAATACGCTGAAAATTATATACGACCACAGGAAAGCGGTAACAAAACTGACGTTCGATGGCTAAAGGTTACTGATAAAGATGGTATGGGAATACAGGTAGAAGGAATACAACCAATATGTTTCAGCGCGATTAATCATAGCTCAGAAGATCTTGATCCGGGGTTAACTAAAAAACAACAGCATCCGATAAATCTCAAACCACGGCATGAAGTGTACCTGAATATCGATCTTAAACAAAGAGGTGTTGGTGGTGATAACAGTTGGGGGGCGTTACCTCATCAACAATACCGGCTTTTGGATGATAAATACACTTATAGTTATATCCTGAGATTGGTTAATTCTCAATAGAATAGACAGTGAAAAAATAGAAATTTTAGTATTTTTTCTGGTTATTTTCTTTTTACAAGTATTGTTACTTAGTGTATTTTCTCATTTACAAAAGAATTTCAATATTTCCAAATCTAAATTTTTCTCTCCCAATAAATTATTTTAAATTCGTTTTGATCTTGTCCAGTAAGACTACTGATTTGTTAATCCATTTTTATCCGGGTTCTCTTAAACCTTGTGTTTTTATATTTATATTGTTCATTTTTTAAACTTTAGGTTATGAAAAAAATCCACTCCGTCGAATTACATGACACATTAGTTGCCATCGGAATTATTTTAGCATTTTTGGGATTAATGGCAGCTATTGCCCTTCTTACAGGTATGTAATTAGGTTTATTCAAAAAATTACAGCCTCAAAATTTATTAAAATAGCACATGAAATTATTGTGCTATTTTTTTTAATACCCGTGAGTCTTGCTACATATTTTTTAATACTTCAGTAGCTTTTTCAATTGCCTCATCAATATCAGCTTCAGTATGTGCAGTACTGATATACCATAACCCTCTTCCTATTATTCGTATGTTACTTTCCTGCATACCTGATATAAATTTTCTCAATTTGTTCTTGTCAAATGATAATGTTGCTCTGTAATCATTTACAGATTTTAAATCAGTAAATCCGGTATTGAACATGGGGCCTTGACCCTGAACCAGCAAATTTTGATTCGTTGCTGTGGCGGCCTGCCTTAAACCTTCCATTAACTTTTTTCCAAATTGATACATACGGTCGTAAGGATTCTCACTTTCGAGGACTTCAATCGTTGCCAGGGCAGCAGCTACTGTTGCATTACTTGAATTCATAGTACCCGCCTGTATTACTTTTGAATCTTCAATAAGGTGCATCCATTTTTTCTTACCCACCACAGCGCTTATAGGATAACCACTTGCCATCGCCTTTGCAAAAATGGAAAGATCCGGAATAACGCCAAAATATTCCTGAGCGCCTCCCAGCCCCACTCTAAAACCTGTAATTACTTCATCAAAAATCAATGCAATATCATATTCATCACATACTTCGCGAAGTCCTTCAAGAAAGCCCGGCTCAGGAAGGATACAACCGTTATTACACATAATAGGCTCAGTGATAATGGCTGAAATATCATGGTAGTGTTCAGCAACCGTCTTTTTTAATAATGAAAGATCATTCCAGGGAAGGATGATAAATTCCTCCCGGGCATGCTCAGGCAGTCCTTCTGTCCAGGGATATACATTGGGGTTTTCCCTGTTGCCAAGCGCTTCCTCTGAAGGAGTGGATATACCCCAACTTACATTATCAAGCCAACCATGATAGTGGCCTTCAAAACGCAAAAATTTCTTCCTGCCGGTGGCAGCTCTTGCCACTCTGAAGGCTGTTTGAACTGCTTCTGAACCATCCAGGCAAAACCTCATAATTTCTGCAGAGGGTATCAGTTGATTAAGTTTTTCAGCTAATTCAACTTCCTTGATATGTTGTCCGGCATAAAGCTGACCATTTTCAGAATAATCCGCGACTGACTTTACTACATGCGGATGGGAATGCCCAAGAATCAGTGGACCCTGGCTTAGCGTAAAGTCGAGGTATTCATTGCCATCTACATCATAGATACGGCTTCCTTTTCCATGAGTATAAAATAAGGCGTGAGGATAACTGTATTTCCTGAATTCTGAAGAAACACCGCCTGCTAATACTTTCTTAGCTCTTTCCAGTAATTGTGAAGATTGAGAATAATTCATGTTTTTTGTTTAAGTACTTATTTAATTAATTCAAGATCATTAAAAATATCAGGATTATAAAACGATAGCGCCGAAATAGCCTGATTCAATTGTTCCTTAGAACGGCCGCCAACAAGAACGGAAGTTACGTGAGGCCGATGTAATGCCCAGGCAAGAGCCAAATGAGATGTTGAGTATTCTGTAAGAGCTGATAGTTTTTCAAGCTGTTCAAGCCGCTGAAATGATGCTTCATTAAAATAAATATCCTGGTGCCCTTTTACCAGTGAAAAACGGGTACCTTCTTCTACGCCCTTTTTATATTTACCTGTAAGAAATCCCGCACCAAGCGGACTGTATGTGACCATTTTAATATCCTGATCAACGCAAGTTTCTATCATTTTTTGCTGAGGTCTCTTATTGCGAAGTTGTTATTATTCTGGATGCTTTGAAATAAATTAACTCCAAGATGCTTTTGCAATCTAAGCACATTCTCAAGTTGCTCCACATCAAAATTACTCGCTCCAAGGGCTTTTATCTTACCCATTTTTATAAGATCATTAAATGCCAGGAGAACACCAGGCTCTTCAATGGTTGCATCCCATCTATGTAAATAAAGTAAGTCAATCGCATCAGTCTCCAGGCGTTTTAAACTTAGATTTACGGATTTTATAATTGATTTTGAATTATAAGGAGGTAAAATTTTTGTTGCTATCAGAATAGAATCAGATGCCGGACGATGAACAGTCACCCATTCACCTAAAATTTTTTCTGATGCTCCATTTCCGTAAGCTGATGCCGTATCAAAGAAAGTGATTCCATTATCGACCGCATAGTCCATTAACGAAAAAGAAGTTTGCCGGTCTATTTCTCTTCCAAAAGTCACACAGCCCAATCCAATAGCGCTAAAGGATTTTTTAATAGAAGGAATAAGCGTTTTCTCCATATGACAATGATTCATTTTTTAACCTCGTTCTTTCAAATTCCCGGAAGACTGAAAGATAATTCCTGAAGTGTCTAAAACGAGATAATGTTTATGACTGACATCAAATAATGATAAGAAATACAAGACTTTTATCGTATCGCTACAAATCTATAGATATATTCTACATCTTCAGCCTAAATTCAGGCTAATTATTGTATTTCTGTTATAAATATTTATTATGAAAATAGCGCTTAAATTGACCGCTGTTTTAGAAGAAGCTGACGAGGTAAGACTTATGGCATTTGTTGAAGAATTAACGGGAGTGAATATTCAGGACGAAACTTTAAATGAAGCAAAAGTAAATTTGAAAGAAGCTTTGGAATTGGTAATGGATATACAGCGTATGTTGAGTTAAAAAACACTTTACAATAAAAAGATTATAAATGAACCTCTGCATTTCGCTTCATGAAGGAAACCAACCTTATAAAATTTTAAAACCAACAGAAGGGTGCTTTAATAAGAAAGGGCGCTAAATATCCTATATTTCAAAATCACAACAGTAGAAAAATAACTTATATTCCTCACTATAACGAGA
>JBDTIC010000319.1:0-10966 GCA_039936595.1 Ginsengibacter sp.
TTTTAATTACTTAATTTAAAAGATGAATATTCCAAATCCAATAAATGTAACCTTCGATATCGGTAATGACCGCATGGTCACGATTGAAACAGGAAAGTTAGCCCGCCAGGCTGATGGAGCTGTAACAATTCGCCTGGGTAATTGTATCATATTAGCAACGGTAGTAGCTAACAAAGAGCCGAAGGAAGGACAGTCGTTTTTCCCGCTTATAGTAGATTACCAGGAAAAATTTGCTTCTGCCGGAAGAATTCCCGGATCATTTTTTAAGAGAGAGGCGAGGCTTAATGATTATGAAGTACTTACATCAAGATTAATTGATCGTGCCCTCAGGCCACTTTTTCCGGAAGATTATTTATGCGAAGTACAAGTATTAGTTTCCCTTGTTTCGAGCGATCCTGAAATAATGCCGGATGCTATGGCTTGTCTTGCCGCTTCCGCAGCACTTGCAGTCTCTGACATTCCCATACAGGAAATCATTTCTGAAGTAAGGATAGGAAAAGTAAATGGCGAATTTGTAGTAAACCCTACCAGAAGCCAATTAGAAGAGGCAGAGTTAGAATTTTTAATTGCCGCTACTGGTAAGAATATTATGATGGTGGAGGGCCAGGCAAAAGAATGCCAGGAAGAGGATCTTATTAAAGCGATTGAAGTAGCACATGAAGCTATTAAGTTACAGGTAAAAGCTCAGGAAGAATTAAGAGATAAAGTGGGCGCTAAATCTAAACGTGAATACACAAAACCTTATCGTAACGAAGAATTAGATAAAAAGATAACTGAATTTGCCAAAGATAAAATGCTTGCAATAGCAGCCCATCCTTCGGCAAAGGAAGAAAGAAAGGAAGCTTTTGATAATCTGACTAAAGAAATTAAAGAATACCTTGGTGAAGATTTGCCAGATGAAGATAAGTCATTAATAAAACATTATTTCGGAGAATTACAATACCATGTAGTTCGCGATATGATGTTGGATACTAAGAAACGCCTTGACGGGCGCGGACTTGAAGACATAAGACAGCTAACAATGGAAGTGAGTCCGCTTCCTTCACCTCACGGTTCAGCTTTATTTACACGTGGAGAAACACAATCTCTTACAACGGTAACATTAGGTACGCCTCTTGATGAATTATTGGTTGAAAGTGCTGCTACCAGTAACTATTCTAAATTCATTTTGCATTATAATTTTCCTCCGTTTTCTACCGGGGAGGTGAAAATGATGCGTGGTGTAGGCCGCAGGGAAGTAGGACACGGTAACCTCGCTATGCGCTCTCTTAAACAGATCATGCCTGGAAACGATTATCCTTACACCGTGAGGATTGTGAGTGACATTTTGGAAAGTAACGGTTCTTCATCTATGGCTACTGTTTGTGCCGGTTCTATGGCATTAATGGATGCAGGCGTTCCGTTCAGGAAACATGTAAGTGGTATCGCGATGGGTTTAATTTCTAAGGAAGGACAATTTGCTATTCTTTCCGATATACTTGGTGATGAAGATCATTTGGGAGATATGGACTTTAAAGTGACCGGCACGAGAGATGGCATTTGCGGTGTGCAAATGGATATAAAAGTGGATGGCTTAAGCATGGACGTGATGAGACAGGCACTTGACCAGGCGAAGAAAGGAAGGATGCATATTTTAGATGCCATGTATCAATGTATTCCTGAACATAATGCTGACGTAAAACCGCACGCGCCACGCATGGAAAAATTAATCATAGATTCAGAATTTATTGGAGCTGTAATAGGCCCGGGAGGTAAAATAATACAGGAGATTCAAAAAACGACTGGGGCTACTATTAACATTACGGAGGTAGGAAAAACCGGCGAAGTAAGTATTTTCTCTGCTAATAAAGAAAGCTTAGATCAGGCTGTGGCCTGGGTAAAAAGTATAGTATCCGTTCCTGAAATTGGTGATGTCTATGAAGGTACTGTAAGAGGAATTAAAGAATTTGGTGCTTTCATAGAATTTTTACCCGGCAAGCAGGGCTTACTGCATATTTCTGAAATTATGTGGAAACGGCTTGAAAATATGGATAACATTTTTCAGGAAGGAGATAAAGTAAAGGTGAAATTAGTAGGTGTGGATCCTAAATCCGGCAAATTTAAGTTAAGCAGGAAAGCCTTGCTACCCAAGCCCGACCAAACTTCAGGCAAGCAGCATAGACCTGAGAATGAAGGATAATCTTTTTAATACATTAATCTTTGAAGCTTGTAAAAATTTTACAGGCTTTTTTTATGAAAAAATATTTTAAAATAGAAATTGTAACTCATTCTTCCGGGCAAGGAGAAAGATTCATTGCTGAATTGTCTGAGATCAACTATTATGCGTTTGAACAGGAGATCGGGTATTTAAATGCCTATATTAAGCAAGAAGATTTCAATGAAGAATGGTTAAAAGAAGTTCTATCAGGTACCTGTAATTTTACTAAAACAATTATTGAAGAAGATAATTGGAATAAATTGTGGGAAAATAGTGTTCAGCCAGTTGTTATTAATGATTTTGTGGCGATTCGGCCATCATTTCATGAGAAAGTAAAAGGCGTCAAACATGATCTGGTAATTACTCCCAAAATGAGTTTCGGAACTGGCCATCATGCTACCACTTTTTTGATGATCGAATTAATGGAGAAAATAAATTTTAGAAATAAATCCGTTTTCGACTTTGGAACCGGTACTGGTATTTTAGCCATACTTGCTGAAAAATTAGGAGCTGACGAAATTGTTGCCGTAGATAATGATGAATGGAGCATCAGGAACGCAACGGAAAATAAGGAAGCGAATAATTGTAAAAAAATTAAGATTGAGCTAAAGGACAGTCCTGAAGCAGTCAAGCAGTTTGACATTATATTAGCTAATATTAATCTGAATGTTTTATCAAATAACGCAACTTATATCTCAAGTCTTCTGGCAGACAATGGCTGTCTTCTTTTATCAGGCTTCTTAGAAAAAGATGAGCCGGAAATTATAAATATTTTTGAACGTAGAAATATCGGTAAATTGAAAAGGTTACAACGGAATGGTTGGATTGCGATATATTTAAGAAAACATACTATATGAAACTTTAAGAATATTTGCAGCCTTGAGCGTTTATTAAATCATATATTTGTCAGCCCAATAGTTGAATGAAATACTAAGTATGAAAGAATTTATTTTAATATTAGTAGCTTACTTAATCGGTTCAATTCCTACAGCAATCATAGTAAGCAAAATTTTTTTTAGTATAGACATTAGAGATTACGGAAGCGGAAATATGGGTGCTACCAATAGTTTCAGAGTGTTAGGGCCAAAGTTCGGTACTATAGTGATGGTTGGAGATATGCTTAAAGGAATATTAGCTGTTGCTCTGTATAATTTACTTCCTTACTATCTTACTAATGAATTGGATCGGACTAATCTTATGCTTGGATTAGGCCTTGCTGCTGTTCTCGGTCATATCTACCCCATTTGGGCAGGATTCAGGGGCGGAAAAGGTGTTGCTACTTTATTTGGGATGGTCTTGGCTATTCAACCAATAGTGGCTATTAATTGCGTAGGAGTATTTTTGTTGGTTCTGTATTTAACGCGGTATGTTTCTTTAAGTTCTATCATTGCAGGCGTAGCGCTGCCTATCTGCGTGTTATGGATCTACAATGAAAAGGAAGTATCTTATCGTGTTTTTGCCGTGGCAGTCGCTGCTCTAATTGTGCTTACACATCAAAAAAATATCAGCAGATTATTAAAAGGGAGCGAAGGTCGCATTCCTATTTTAAAACATCGTGACCGCAGAAAGTCCCGCAGGAAAGAATTATAAAATTTTTATCCTTTTTATCAAATTACTTGCAACCTATTTCTTCTTTTTTTTCTCCTAATATAATAATGAAGAATGACTCAATGAAAAATTGGTACGTCAATTGTTTATGTATAAAAAAAAAATTATGAAAAGAGTTCATTTACTTTTTATAGGACTTGGTTTATTTATAGTTGGATGCACTACTAACGCAATTACCGGAAGGAGCCAGCTTTCTCTTGTTTCAGAAGCCAGCCTGCAATCAGAGGCTGTACAACAATATAAGAGTTTTCTATCTGAAAACAAAGTGGTAAGTAACACCGCCAACAAAGATGCAGAGATGGTCAAACGTGTTGGTACGCGCATTGCCAATGCCATTACCAAATATTACCAGGAGAAAGGGCTCTCCAAAGAATTAGATGGATATAATTGGGAATTTAATTTAGTGGACAATAAGGAAGTAAATGCATGGTGCATGCCGGGAGGTAAGGTAGTGGTATATACAGGTTTACTCCCGATCACTCAAAATGAAGCAGCTTTAGCTATTGTGTTAGGCCATGAGATTACACATGCCGTTGCACATCATGGACAGGAGAGAATGAGTCAAGCCTTAGTTGCACAGGGCGTTGGAGTAGTAGGCGATGTATTCACTTCTGGCAATAGCAACGCCAATCAGGTTTTTAATGCAGTGTTTGCACCGTCAGCCCAGGTAGGCGTATTGCTTCCTAATTCACGTAAGCAGGAATACGAAGCAGATCATTATGGGTTAATCTTCGCTGCAATGGCTGGTTATAATCCACAGGTTGCAGTCCCATTTTGGGAAAGAATGGCTAAAGCAAGTTCCGGCTCTTCCACTCCTGAACTGCTTAGCAGCCACCCGTTGGATTCGAAAAGAATAAAAGAAATTGAGAAGTACATGCCTGAAGCCCTTAAATATTACCGACCAGTTAATTCGAAATAGGCTATGAGCATTCTGTTATCACATTCTTGACTCACCACCCCTACACATTAGAATCTGGACGCCATCTCATTTTTCAAACGCTATAAGGCTTTGCCACACTTCAAATAGAACGACGCAAATGACATAAATTCTTTGGTCATTCACAACTGGCCACTCAATAATCCATCAAACAACGATATAGCTGAACTGCATAAAACCTGTTCTTTTGCTAATAACTTTTTTTTGTGAGGCAAAAGCCAATAATAATCGTAAATTTGCACTTGTCTTAAACTGTATTTCTATTATTTTCAAACTTTCCTATCAGGAAAAAAGTAATACAGATTTGTATAGGCTATTTTTTAATCTTAAAATATTGCTTCGCGTATGTCTCAAACATTGTTTGAAAAATTGCAATTAGAGGATGAGAAAAATTTGTTAATACAAGGTCTCCCATCCACCATTGAGAAACAATTTTCGAAACTTTCATTCTCAAAAAATGTAACTCAACTCTTAAAAATCCGCAAGGTAGATTTTGCACTTATTTTTGCATTGAATTCCAAGCAGCTAATGAGAATCTTTGACGAGCTATGCCCAGCTTTGCATGATGAAACCAAACTGTGGATTGCGTTTCCCAAACAGACATCCAAAATAGTAAGTGACTTAAATCGTTGTGGTTGCTGGGATTTCTTGATGGATCTTGGTTTTGAACCAGGCGATAAAGTGGTTCTTGATTATGTTTGGAGTGCGCAACGTTTTACCAAGAATGAAATTTGCAGTGGAGCTAAATCGAAATCATCATCCAAAATGAGAAGATTAAAGCCCGCTTCAACAAAGATGATGGAAGTCTAATCCTGTCTCTTAGAAGAATTTTTATTTCATTATCACTGTTCCTATTTCTTTAGTAAGTTGTATTTCCATATTTTTTAGGTGGGTATGAGTTTGTAATAAAAGCATCTGCCTTTCCATTAAAGCTGTTTTATTTAATTCATCCGCATTGATGCTAATCAATTTTTTTATCTTTTTCAATTCCAGATAACGGAGTGATGATACGACGTCGTTTCTGAAATTATCCTCCCGTGTAGGTACCGGCATTTCGTACTTTTGTGCCCATCCGTCACTTACTTCGTAAGGGAATTCTATCAGGCTCATTACCACATTACTCATTAACAGATCGTCACTGTATAGAAAGCTTTTTGCACTTGGTTCTAATTTTTGTTCATACCAAAATTTATAGGTATCTGTTATTTTTTTTAGCATCGGATCCTCTATGGAATCTTCTTCAAAGCAATCGTATAAAAGGTAGTCAGCTACCTTCTTCTCGCTTTCCCATTCATTTAAGCCATATTCTAACAGGCACCTCACAACAGACCTTTCAAGATTTTGGTCATCCTTTATCAGTCCCATCAAATCTTTCTCCACACTGGCAAACTCGTTTATTTCTTTAGTTGCTTCTTGCTGAAATAACTTCTTTTCATCCTTGTTAAATTGTTCTCTAATAAATTTATTCACCAGGTTATGTAATCCGCCTTCATCAATTTTTAATATTTCGGCAGTTTCCCTGATGTAATCCTGCTGTTTGGTAAAATCCTCTACTTTATTGATTTTTGAAATAGACTCTGCAATTCTGTTTACAAGCTGTGCTTTTTTATTCGTATCGTTTCCTGCTTCAACTAATGCGAGTTCAAGTTGAAATAAAATAAAATCTTTTTTCTTTTCATCAATAAACTTTGTGAAGGCAGCGGCTCCATGCTTATTTACATAGCTGTCCGGATCGTCCTGGTCCGGCAATAACGCTACTTTTACATTCAGTCCTTCCTCCAATGCCAGATCGAGCCCACGTAATGCTGCTTTAATACCAGCCGCATCTCCATCATACAAAATGGTCAGATTGGAAGTGTATTTTTTAATAAGTCTTAATTGATCAGGCGTGAGCGAAGTACCACTACTCGCCACCACATTTTCTATCCCAGCCTGGTGAAGTGAAATCACGTCCGTATAACCCTCTACCAATAAACATTCATCACTTTTGTCAATCGCCTGTCTTGCAAACCATGATCCGTATAATATTTTACTTTTAATATAAATCTCGTTTTCCGGTGTATTTATATATTTGGGAGCTTTATCATTTTTCCTGATTAGTCGCGCCCCAAATCCGGTTACCTTCCCTGATTGATTGTGAATTGGAAATATGATTCTGCCGCGGTAATTATCCTGCAACCCGGTTTCTCTTGTTACTACCAATCCCGATTTCAATAACAGATCCTGGTTAAACTGTTTTTCTATTGCAATTTTTGAAAAAGAATCACGTGCTTCGGGGTTATAACCTATACCAAATTTTTTTATCGTTTCTTCTCTGAATCCTCTTTCCTTGAGGTAACTCATCCCCACATTTACTCCTTCTTCACTTTCGAACAAAGTATCTGAAAAAAATTCCTGTGCAAACTTGTTAATGATGTAAAGGCTGTCCGCAGTATGTTGTTGCTGTTTGTATTCGGGGCTTGTTTCTTTTTCTTCAATCTCTACATTGTATTTTGCAGCAAGCCACTTGAGAGCTTCAACATAGCTATACTTCTCATGCTCCATTAAAAAAGTAATCGTATTACCACTACGCCCACAGCCAAAACATTTATAGATTTCTTTGGAAGGAGAAACCGTAAAAGATGGAGATTTTTCGTTGTGAAAAGGGCATAATCCGATATAATTAGTCCCTCTCTTCTTAAGTTTTACAAAAGAGTTGATGATTTCGACAATATCAATCCTGCTTACGATTTGCTGTATCGTTTCCTGCGGTATCATTACTTTTATTTAGGGCCAGACTAATGTAAACAGATCGTTTATGTTACCAGGCATCTTCTATTTTATAGAGTCCATTGTAATGAAATGATTGCAAAAATTACCATTAGTATTGAAGTAACGACTATTGTAATTACAAATTTTTTAAGTGAAATAACGCTCATGATTAAAAGTTTTTTGTCAATGAATAAAAAATAAAATAGTTAACTACAATTATAAAAACATAAATATCCGAAAAATATTATGGTTAGCCGTCAATTGATCGTTAAACACACGAAATCTAGAAGAAAAATGATCTTTCAAACATTAAAGGCTAAAACTTATGAAGCTTAACTGATCGTCTTTTCAATTCCTTTTTAATAAGCGACAATTCTCTGCCTGATCGTTTATTGACAGAAGAATTTTCCCGTGCACGCCTTAGCAAATACGGAATAACTTCCTTAATAGGACCAAAAGGCAAATACTTACCCACAGAAAATCCTTCTTTTGCCAGGTTGAAAGCGATATTATCACTCATTCCAAATATTGAGAAAAGTGGATTCACGGGTCAATAGTTGATAGTTCGGATTTTGCCATCAGTTGAGTAGCATATAAATTGCTGTTTTCATTATGGGGACCTATAATAATGTGGATACCGTTTACAGGATTGATGCAAAATTCCAAAGCAGCGTTAAATTCGTCATCCGTATCCTGTTTGGTTTCATTAACAGGACTATTATAATTGAGTTCATCAGCTCTGCTTCTTTCTTTTTCCATATAGACTCCTCTCACCAGTTTCATCGCGCAGATAAAACCATTTTGAAAGCATAACTACTACAATCTTTAATAAATTGTAAACGGTCTGTTCTATAGAGTTGTGCCGTATTATATACAACAACTTTATCGATATTAAACTCTTGCATCATCTTTAGGGTAATGCCATCTATCGTATCCTGTATCCAACTTTCTTCTGCGTCCACAAGTACTCCTATATTATTTAAAGTAGCTGTCTCAGCAATCTTATACATTCGGGTCAGTACTCTTCTCCACTCTTTCTTTTCATCGCTGCTTAGACAATCTAATGGTATTTCTCCCTGAATATTGACCTTATAGTTTAAAGCCTAGGCAATTTTTTGTAGTAAGTCAAATCTTGCTATGCCTGTAATTTCCAAACTTATAAAAGGAATATCCGGCTGTGAAGCTGCATAAATGATTGTATTAATAAATCCTAAGGTCGCTTTATCAAAATTTTCGTCAATTTCTTTTCCTTCAACGCCATAGTCAAGGATTATCTTAACATTGAATTTGCTTAACCTTGCTGCCATTTCTGACGTTTCTTCCAGCGATTCTCCACCCACAAATTGATTAAAGACAGTTGCTTTTATTAACCACTTTATGGGTAAGGGCATCTTAAGTGCAATCGGAGTGATTCTCAGAACTAATTGTACGAACCATCTTTTCTTTATCAATTCAAACAGTAACCGGGCCCGCCTTAGTTCTCTGTTGGTTTTATACCTGAACGCTGTAACGGTATCTTCAAAAGAAATATCCATAATCACGATTAAAACATACATTAAACAATGCTCAATAAGTCTCCAAAATTACGGACCAAAAAATCTACCAATATTAATCATCCTTAAACTCAGCCTAAAAATCAGAATCCTAAAACTATCTTTGCCAAAATACTCGTAAATGATAAAAGCGCCTTCGGACAGTTTGGTTGTTATGACAGAACTGGTATTACCCAATGACACTAATTTATTCGGAAATCTAATGGGAGGCAGGCTCATGTATTGGATGGATATAGCAGCTGCACTTGCAGGGAGTAAACATTCTAATGTCCCCGTTGTTACAGCTTCAGTAGATAATATATCTTTTACCAATCCCATAAAGCTGGGAAATGTAGTCCACATTGAAGCTAAAGTATCCCGCGTTTTCAATACTAGTATGGAAGTGCATATAGATGTATGGGGCGAAGACATTCTTCAGCAATATCGCTACAAAAGTAATGAGGCTTATTATACCTTTGTGGCAATGGATGTGAATGGAAAGCCCAAAACAGTATCACCGCTTGATCCCGAAACCGACCAAGAAAAAGAACTTTTCGATAGCGCATTGCGCCGTCGCCAGTTGAGATTAATACTTGCCGGCAAGATGAAACCCGAAGATGCTTCAGAATTAAAAGCGCTTTTTAATATAGCCGGATAACTGACAGCTTAGATCTCAACGCTGATATCTTTCACTTTGCTCAATAGCCTCCATGACTTTTTCTAAAATCTCATCAACAGTTTCCTCATAAGTCAGCTCGAGCGGCTTTTTAAATTGAACTGTTAGTATGGTACCTTTCTCTTTTAATTTTAATCCCTTTTTATCGAAAGCTTTATTAAACCCATGGATTACCACAGGTATAACAATTGGCTTATGATGCTTAATAATAAAAGCAGTTCCTTTCCTCCCGGTTGCATAAGGTTTCGTGGTTCCTTGAGGAAAAGTAATTATCCAATTATCTTTAAGAGCAGCTACAATCTTTCTTGTATCCTTTAACTCAAGCCCACGCTGTACTTCCGTACCTTCCTTTCTCCACGTTCGCTTTACAGTAATAGCTCCTGCCCATCCAAAAAACTTGCTAAGCCATGTGCTTCTCATGGTTTCAGCTGCGGCTACATAATAGACTCTTGTAAATGGATTTAATAAATAATACGGGATGCCAAGTTTGTTTTCTTTTCCCCATTTTACTGCACAGAAAATATGTAGAAAAGTAATAACATCTGCAAAATAGGTTTGATGATTACTTACAAATAATACATTGCATTTCGGAAGATATTTTATATTTTCTGTTCCTGTAATTTTTAATCGATTAATTAGAGCAATACCGGGATAGCTTACTATTCCTACTACAAAATAAACAAATGATTTGACAAGCTTCGTTTGCTTCAGACTTTTAATCCAACTCATCATTTTTACAATATATGTGTTTGCAATATAATAATTATGCCAGTCAATAAAATACGCGCTTCCGCCTTCTATTTTTATTTTGAATAATAAGTGTATATTAATAGCTTTCCTCGATTTTTTTAGGCGTGGCTCTGCGTGTCTTACTCTTAACGATCAGGCAATTATTTTGAAATGCTCGATTGTATTTATCAAGTTTTCATTGTAATTTAGGATTTTATTCTTTTTTGAACTTCTTTCTTAAACTTTGTTTAATCTTATTACAATAATTCATGATACTGCTTTTACCTAAAATCAAAAATGCCTTTTTTGTTGCGTTCTTACTATTTTTCGGTAATGTACCGAAATTATTTTCTCAAACTTTTACTAACAACCTTACCACGGTAATTCCAGATAAGGGCAGTATAAGTACTCCAATAATTGTAAATGGACTTTCAAATATTGATACAACAAGTTTCGGCCTGCAATCTGTAACCATTAATATCAATCATCCAGCAGATGAACAACTTACACTACAACTTCAGTCTCCTGACGGCGCT
>JBDTIC010000320.1:0-9234 GCA_039936595.1 Ginsengibacter sp.
GGAAAAATATCTCCTTAAAAAAATATTTTTTTTTATTTAATCCTTTTCCCTACTTTTAACTTTCTTTTATAAAGCTAATGACCTTGCACCTGCAATTAATCAACCTCCCAAAGATTGAAAATGTTCAATCTTTTTTTTATTTCTTCTATTCATTATTTTTATTCACCTAAATCAAAAATTAAACTCTTATGAGAAAAATGCAAAGACTATTGTTTCTGCCTCTCGTTTTACTGGCTATGGTATCTCAGGGGCAAACAAGAGAAATGAAAGGGACCGTTGTTTCAGCAAATGGGCCTGTTCCAAACGCTTCTGTACTAGTCAAAGGTCAATCGCAGGGTACCTCTACGGATGCGCAGGGTAACTTTTCGTTGAATATCCCTGTAGGAAAAACTACATTAGTAACAAGCTCCGTGGGTTTTGTTTCAAAGGAAACTGTTGTAAACGCAGGGGAATCACAGGTTTCTATTACTTTGGAAGAAGACAAGGGTAACCTGGAAGAAGTAGTTGTAACAGCGCTGGGTATTAAGCGGGAGAAGAAATCCCTGACCTATGCTACTCAGCAAATCGGCGGCGATGAAATAACCAAAGCGGGTAACACTAATTTTATGGGCGCCCTAAGTGGTAAGGTAGCAGGGGTTAATATTTCAGTAAGCAACTCGGGTGCCGGTGGCTCCACTAAAGCAGTACTGAGGGGCAACAAATCTTTAACCGGTTATAGCGAGGCTCTCTATGTGATTGACGGTGTTCCTATGGTGAACAACAAAAGTGGCCAGCCGGGTTCTTATGGCGGTACTGATGGCGGGGACGGACTTTCTGCAATTAATCCTGCCGATATAGAAAGTGTCAGCATTTTACGTGGAGCCAGCGCAGCCATCCTTTATGGCAGTCAGGGCGCTAATGGTGTTGTCTTAATTACTACTAAAAAAGGGAAAGCCGGTAAAATAGCTGTTGATTTTAGTTCCACTACTACTTTCGATAAGGTATCAGGTCTTCCTGATTTTCAATATCGTTACGGCACAGTAGGAGGTGATTACAGTTGGACACCTCCAGATACAAGTAAACATGGTCCTGATCTTGTGAATATTACTAAATCACCAGTTCAAAATGTCACATCCAACAGTTATCAAAAAGACTATATCAATGACTTTTTCCGAACTGGTATAACTACTACCAATTCAGTAGCTGCCCACGGAGGCAACGATAAAACAACCGCCTATTTTTCGTATGCCAATACTTCGTCCAAAGGTATATTGCCAACAAATAGTTATAGCAGAAATCAATTTTCGTTTAGCCAATCCACCAAATTGTTAAAGGATAAAATAGTTGTTAGTTCCAATGTAATGTTCTCGTCAGAGAAATCCAAAAACCGTCCGGGGGCAGGGTACTACAATAATCCGCTCACAGGGCTGTATCTCTTTGCAAGGGATCGGGATTTTGCCAAGTACAAACAAAACTATGCGGTATTTGACACTGCCAGGAACATGCCTAAAATGAACTGGTATTCTACCGAAGAAAAGCAAAACAATCCTTTTTGGGAACTCTATAATGATTCCAAACTTCAGACCTCCAATCGCGTAATTGCAGATATAAAGATAGCTTATGCAATCACACAAAATTTAAATTTCCAGGTGAGAGGTAACGTTGATTATAATGATATAACAAGTGATAACCGCTATGCAGCCAACGGAAATTCGGTTAGTGTAAGTCCAAACGGTACCTGGAATTATACACGGTATTCGGACAAAGCCTTTTACACTGATGGAATCTTTACTTACAATAATACATTTGGAAGTATCAGTCTGAACGGGTTGGCGGGTGTTAGTTATCAAAAAAATGACTTTAATGATGGTATGAATGTCGTTAATGGAACCACTGCTTTGCAGTATCCTAATTTCTTTAGTTTTTCAAATATGCCGTCTAACATAATCTTCAACAAGACGATTAACAGGACCATTAAAGAAGGAGCTTTTGCGAATTTGACGTTTGGGCTTAAGGATCTATTATTTTTAGACCTGGCTGCCAGGAATGACTGGGCCTCTACCCTTGCACTTACAGGTAACCAATCTTATTTGTATCCTTCCATTGGACTTGCGGCTGTCATTAGCCAGATGGTGAAACTACCGGAAGTCATTTCCTACTTTAAAGTAAGGGGATCTCTTTCTCAAACTGCCAATGAAGTGCCTTTCAATGTGGTTAACCCACAAAATTCCATTGGAACAGGCGGTGTTATTGTCAGAAACACTCAGGTACCGTTTACGAACTTGAAACCGGAAAAAATTGTGGCCAGTGAATATGGAACGGACATACGGTTCATGGATGGAAAGATTGGTGTTAACTTTACCATTTACAAAGATGTAAGTACTAATCAATTTCTTTCATTAGCTGCCCCATCCGGTTCCGGATTCACCACGTACTTTGTAAATGCCGGTAAAATAGTAAATAAAGGTTATGAATTTGTCGTGGATATTGCAGCTGTTAGAAAAGACAATTTTGTCTGGAACTCAACGTTTAATGGATCCCACAATGAAAATAAGATCGTGGAACTAATCGCTTCCAATCCGGGCTATGTAGTTGGAGGTCAGGATGAAGGTTTTGATTCACGAATTATGGCCGGAGGGTCTTTCAACGATTTGTGGATCTATAAATTTGCAAGAAACGATGCTGGTCAAATTATACTGGATCCTAAGACCGCACGTCCAACAAAAGCGACAGATGAGGTTAAGGTGGGCAATGTGAATCCTGATTTTTTACTGGGATGGAACAACAATTTTACTTTTAAGGATTTCTTTGCAAGTGTGCTGATAGATTCAAAATTTGGAGGGGTTGCCTTCTCTAAAACGGAAGCATGTTTAGATGCTTATGGTGTGAGTGAAAGAACTGCGAAAGCAAGAGATATGGGTAATTTTCCCATCAATGCCATAATGGGTACAACTGCAGTAACTACTATAGATCCTTATACCTATTATCAGACAGTGGGCGACAGGAATAGTATTATGGAACCGTACGTGTTTTCCCGTACTAATGTAAGGCTGGCTCAGTTTGTACTGGGTTATAATTTCAAGTCCAAAAAGGCAAATCCCGTTTTCAAAGATGCTTCTGTTTCCCTGGTAGGCAGGAATTTATTCTTCTTCTATAAAAAAGCACCGTTTGATCCGGAGCAGGCGATGAGTACCAGCAATTCTATGCAATCTAACGATGTATTTTCAATGCCATTTACAAGATCAATTGGATTTAATGTGAAGTTCACTTTCTAAAATTTTAAAATCATTAGTATGAAACAAATAATATTTGCATTATTCATCGTCACCATTTTTGGATCGTGCACCAAGGATTTTGTAACCACTAACCAAAACCCCAATCAAATATCCGATGAGTTGCTAAAACAGGATTTTAACCTGGTAGGCTCGCCGGTAGCTGGCATGTTGTTTAATCTGAATGGAGGTCAGATAGAAGAAGATTTATGCCAGGATTCCTGGATGGGACACATGAGTACGGGCACCCCTTTTGTGGGCAATGTCAATAACACTACTTACTATATTCGCTGGAACTCTTACTGGGGCCGAGCCTATGGAAGTGTAATGTCTCCGGCAAAGCAGGTTATCAGACTGGCCAGTGAAAATAACTTGCCTTTGTTTGCTACCTGGGCCAAGTTTATTAAAATTCTATCTATATCTAAGTTAACAGCTATTTACGGACCGGTCATTTATACCAATTATGGCAGTACTGAATCTACCATTCTTTATGATAAAGAATCTGATCTATACAATCTATTCTTTAAGCAATTGGATTCCATCCAAACAGATTTTGTGGCAAACACAACTTCTACCGCCTTTAAGAAATTTGACCCAAGTTATAAAGGTAATATTCCGGAATGGATCAAATTGGTTAACTCTATGAGGCTGAGACTGGCTATGCGGTTGGTTAAAGTTGATCCTGTTCTGGCAAAGACCCAGGGCGAAAAAGCCCTTAGTGATCCTGGCGGATTACTTACTGCTAATTCAGATAACTTTAATAATTCATTGCTAGGCGTTATTCTACCACTGGCACAAATTTGTTTCCAATGGGATGATACTCGTATGGGTGCAGTAATGGAGTCTTTTCTGGGTGGCTTAAAAGATAGCCGTGTTTCTTCCTATTTTGCACCGGTAACTAATCCGGCATTGTACGCACAACACCCTTCTTTTCCTTACAAAGGAATACGCAATGGCGCTTATATTGACACCAAAGCTGATCATATTCCTTTCTCAAAAGTAAACTCAAATTTTAATGATCCGCCTAATGGTGGAACTACCACGACCAGGAGGGATTTTACCGCTGCGGAAGTAGCATTTCTTAAAGCTGAGGCAGGGCTTAGAGGTTGGGCTGGAGCCGGTGATCCCAAAGAAAATTATGAAAATGGAGTAAAGCTATCCTTTACAGATTGGGGCGCTGGTGGAGTAGATGCGTACCTGGCAGATAATACAAGCAAACCGCTTGATTATGTCGATCCCGTAGATTCCCGGAATAATTTTACAAGTGTATCAACAGTTACCGTTGCCTGGAATAGTGCCGATAACAATGAGTTGAAATTAGAGAAGATTATAACCCAAAAATGGATTAATAATTTCACCAATTCACTGGAGTCATGGGTCGATTTCAGGAGGACAGGTTATCCGAAAATTCCTCATGTTGCCAAGAATGATAGTAATAATGATTGGGGTGTAATACCAGCCGATCAATGGATAAAAAGAATGCCCTACCCAAATAACGAAAGAACCGGTAATAAAGATGGTGTATCAGATGCGGTTACAAAGATGGGCGCAGGTGCGAAAGATGATATCGCAACACGTCTATGGTGGGACACTGGTAATCCTGCTAATTTCTAGCAGAGTTCAGTTCTAACAGGCTTCAGAAGATAGTCCTGCATTTGTAGGATCAAAATTCCGGGAATTTTAAAATTCCCGGAATTTTTTTTGATGAGTTATTGACAAAGTGAATCCTGTTTACAATCAGGGGGAAGCAACGGTCACTCAACATTCTAAAAAATAATTCATGGCAAAAAATAATTCAGGCATTATACTTGTGACTTTTTAGCAGAAATAATAGTTGGTAAAAAGATAACACAAATGTCAAATGCTGATTTCAAATGTAACGTCAATAATGCACCAAGTGTTTTAGATCATTTTTGGGAACACACAATAGGCAGTGGCCATGCTACCTTGGCTTTGCGTGCAGACTGGCAGCAACAACTGACCCGCTGTAACAGGGAACTTGGATTTAGGCATGTGCGCTTTCATGGCATACTTTCAGATGATATGGGTACACTCGTTGATGAAGAAGACGAGCTTGTTTATTCATTTTTCAATGCAGACCAGGTATGGGATTTTTTACTTTCCATAGGTATGAAGCCCTTTGTGGAATTATCTTTTATGCCCACAGCCCTTTCTTCGGGTTCGGATATTGTTTTTCATTACAAGGCGAATGTAACTCCACCTAAAGATTACAAAAAGTGGGAAACGTTTATAAAAAAACTGGTGGAACATTGGGTGCATCGGTATGGAATAAATGAGGTGAGGCAGTGGTTTTTTGAAGTATGGAATGAGCCAAACATCAGCGCCTTCTGGAAAGAAACTCAAGCGGAATATTTTAAATTATATGATCACACGGCCAGGGCTATTAAAAAAATAGACAAAAAATTAAAGGTAGGAGGACCTGCCACCGCCGATAATGCATGGGTCAAAGAATTCGTTGAGTATTGTAAAAATAAAAATGTGCCGGCAGACTTTATATCCACCCATCATTACCCTACAGATGCATTTGGCAAGCCTGGTGACGATACCATCACTCAGCTCTCTGACAGCAAGCGAAGTGTGCTTCAAAAAGAAGCGAAGAAAGTAAAAAAACAGGCAAATGGAAAGCCCGTGTATTATACGGAATGGTGTACCTCTTCTAATCCTTTTGATGATTTGCACGACAGGCCTTATGCTGCCTGCTTCATTATCAAAACAGTTATTGAAGCAAATGGAATCGTCCAGGGATACAGCTATTGGACTTTTTCTGACATCTTTGAGGAAAATTATTTTTCGTCCATTCCTTTTCATGGTGGCTTCGGGTTGATGAACATTTACGGAATTCCCAAACCGTCCTACCGTGCATACGAGCTATTGCACAGGCTGGGCAATGAATTATTAAAACTTACAGGTAAACATCCAACAGTGGATGTTTGGGTAGTTCGCAAAAAGGATACAATAAATATGATGATCACAAACTGGGCATTGCCCCGGCACGGGATAAAAACAGAATTGGTCAAAATACAACTCGATAAAACTAAAAAAGTAAAAGCTTCTTTTGTGGAAAGAATAGATGAAAGCCACGCCAATGCAAGAAAGGCGTGGGAAGATATGGGCAGCCCAAAAAGCCTTACACCTCACCAGGTTGCTACGCTGGAACTGTCGTCAGCGTTGGTAGAGGAACCATTGCCTGTTGAGCAGGAAAAAGGATCGGTGGTCATAAAAGTAACCGTTCCTCCTCAGGGTGTTGCTTATGTTACATTGGAACTGGAATGAAGACAGATTTATATCTTATAATTGCATTACAATTCAATAACAAACCATACTTGCAGGCGACAAGACAGGAATAATTTTATTAGAGACGCTTTCTTTAGCGCCCTGGACGATAGTGTTGGTATAAACGATTCTCTCTAAAAGCAAATGTTCAGATCTATTCAATAATAGCCGGACTGAATCCCGATATCCCGATCAAATATTGTTTCAATCAGCTGAATTTTAAAATTTCTTAGTACGTCCGGATATTATCCGGCCAAAAAAACAGTGCTTATTGCAGGGTAGCAATTATTTAGTAGTTTGCCAAAATGTTCCTTTTTATTTGAAGAATTTATAAAGCTAAAATACCAATATGAAACGGAGAGATTTTGTTGAATTGCTGACATTAAGTGGTGGAGCGATAGCTTCTGGTTTTATGCCGGGAATTGCTACACCTGCGAATGCCGGTAAAAGAGCAGGGAATGTTCGTAAAGGCAAAAATGAAATTTCGGCAGATGTGGTCATCGCAGGTGCAGGTATGGGTGGTTTTGCTGCAGCAATGGCAGCCTTGCGCAACGGAAGGTCAGTGCTTCTTACCGAAGAAACGGACTGGATCGGAGGACAGTTGACCCAGCAGGGATTAAGTTGCCCTGATGAACATCCATGGATAGAAACACATGGAGCTACTCAACTATATCGTGATTATAGGACCGAAGTCCGTGACTATTATAAGAGGAATTATCCGCTTACAGACGAAGCCAGGGCAAGGAAAAATTTGAACCCTGGCGATGGAAGCGTTTCAAAACTATGCCACGAGCCACGGGTAGCCTTAGCCATTTTATACAATATGATTGCGCCGTACTTAAGTTCAGGTAAGCTAAAGCTATTGCTGGAACATAAAATAGTAAGCGCAGAGGTAACAGGTAACAAGATCGTTGCTTTAAAGGCCCGAAGTACCAAAGAGGACAAACGGGAAGTGTGGCTGAAAGCGCCTTACTTTATCGATGGCACAGAGTTAGGAGATCTTCTGCCCCTGACGGGTACAGAATATGTAACTGGTGCGGAATCGCGCCAGGACACCCATGAGCTTCATGCACCTGAAAAAGCCGATCCCAATAATAACCAGGCATTTACTTTCTGCTTTGCCATGGACTATATTCCCGGTGCAAATCACCTTATTACCAAGCCTGCTCAATATGACTTTTGGAAGACTTATATCCCGGAACTTACTCCGCCGTGGTCAGGAGAATTATTAGATCTTGCCTATTCCAGTCCAGCCACCTTAGAGCCGAAGGCGCTTGGATTTCAACCCGAAGGAAAGCCGACTGCTAACTCTCTCAACCTATGGAACTATCGTCGCATCATTCATAAAGACAATTTTAAGCCTGGTTTTTATGAGGGCGATATAACCATTGTGAACTGGCCACAAAACGATTACATGCGCGGAAGCCTGATTGATGTCTCCCCAAAGGAATTTAACAAGCATATAGATAATGCAAAACAATTGAGTCTCTCACTTTTTTATTGGTTACAGACAGAGGTGCCGCGGCCTGGCGGTGGCAATGGATGGCCGGGATTACGATTGCGTGGAGACATTATGGGAACAGAAGATGGCTTAGCCAAATATCCATATATAAGAGAATCACGGCGCATAAAATCTGTTTTTACGGTACTGGAAGAACATGTGGGTACCGCAAACCGGGCGCTCATAACAGGAGAGCAGACAGGCAATAAAGCGGCAGAATTTTATGATAGCGTAGGTACAGGCTATTATCACATTGACCTGCATCCAAGTTGTACCGGCGTTAATTATGTTGACTTTGGTTCTTTGCCTTTTCAGATACCCCTTGGAGCGTTTTTGCCGGTTCGTATGGAAAATTTATTGCCTGCTAATAAGAATATCGGAACTACACATATTACCAATGGATGTTACCGCCTTCACCCCGTAGAGTGGAGTATAGGCGAAGCGGCGGGATCATTGGTAACATTTGCATTGGATAAGAAAGTGCTGCCGCGTGAGATACGACAGCAAAAAAAACTGCTTGAGGATTTTCAAAATTTCATTCGTACTCAGGGTATAGAAACGCAATGGCCTAAAGACATATAGGTTTCTAAGAATATCAAAATAATGAAGTGATACTTTATTACAGTAATATTGTTGTAGGTTGACAACTGTCCAATAAAAGCAGCAACCCTAAAAGAATCCAATACCTAAAAAACAGCATTGAATAAGAAATGGGAAATTATAATCTTACGTACGATGCAGTATAAAAATCAAATATGAAAAGACGACGTTTTTTATCCTCGATGGGTCTCATTCTTCCTGCTGCGGTGCTAAGTACAGAGTTTCTTTTATCATCCTGTAACCAGGATGTCAAAGACGAAAATTCTTTCACGGAACATGATATCAGCCTGCTAAATGAAATAGCAGAAACTATTATTCCAGCCAGCACCACATCCCCCGGTGCAAAAGCTGCGAAGGTCGGTGAATTTATGAACGTATATGTTACAGATTGTTATACGCCTGAGGATCAGCAAACTTTTATGGAAGGAATCAGTACTGTAAAAAAGTTATGCAAGAGTAAATACAGCAATAAATTTATCAACATGACTCTCGAACAAAAGCACGAATTACTTAATACGCTTGAAAAAGAAGTGTCAGAACAGGCTACGCACAAACGTAATAAAGAGGTAGCGGCAGATGGTGATGCGG
>JBDTIC010000321.1:0-4945 GCA_039936595.1 Ginsengibacter sp.
GATTGTACCATTCATACAAAGAATAATACATGCCGGGATGCACAGAAGTTTTGCGGATCGCTTTAAAAAGATCACCGAGCAGATCCCTGTGAGGACCTGTTTCTACTGCGTTCCAGGGAAATCCCCAGTCTCTTTCAGCGACCTTACTTGGCCATAGGCAAAAACCATCGTGGTGCTTGGAGGTGAGGACTATATATTTTGCCCCGGACTTCTCTATCAGATGCGCCCACTCATCGGGGTTAAACAGCTCGGCTTTAAAATCCCTGGCAAGATCATAATAACTGCGGTCACCAAATTTTTCCCTGTTGTATTTTGTAACAGCAGAATCACCTGACCGCAATTCATGCTGGTACCATTCTGCATACGTTCCTTTTTTGGAATAGCCGGGCACAGAATAAACGCCCCAGTGAATAAAGATGCCAAACTTAGCATTGGTGTACCATTCAGGCACTTTGCGTGTGTCAAGAGACGTCCAGTTTGGCTGAAACTGCGCATACATATTTCCGCAAGAAAATAAAAGGAAACTGACGAATAAACTATTAAAAATAGAAGGAATTGAACTTTTCATCGTTAATGATTTTTAGATTTAAAGTTGTAGGAAAACAAAAACAAGGTAAGAGTTTTTGGGAATTAGAGGGTTTAAATTCATTGACAGGGATGAGGTGCAGGGTCAATAGGGGTTAGTGTTTTTTTAATATTGTGAGTTGTAAGATTTGTAGTTAACAAGTCCACTCAATGTCTTTTAATTAGGGTTTTGTATAGGGGATATCAGACCTTTGGGGTTGGTTTTTAGTCCGTAAAAATATTATCCGCCCGTGGCGAATTAAGGCGTAAACGGTTGATAGGGTTATAGAACCTGGACGCGGCTGAAGTATAGCAGCCGAAAAATAATCTTTGTTATCGTACGCCGAATCATGCTTACGCATTTACACAGGAGTTGAGACACGGCTCAGACTGATAATTGATTGCTGCTTTCATTAACCGCAAGAATTAATATTACGATCGCAATAAAAAGAATTTAAAATATATGTTAATTCTTATATAGATTTACAGTACAAAAAAAATTATTATGAGAAAAATATTAACTATTTGCACTTTAATGATAAGTTCATTTATCTATGCACAGGCCCCAAATATAGAGTGGCAAAAAAGTTTGGGGGGAACTGGTAATGATAATGCCAGGGCCGTACTACAAACCACAGATGGCGGGTATATCGTTGCAGGCTGGGCGGAAAATTCATTTGATGGTGGTGTAACAGACAATCACGGCCGTTCTGATTTTTGGATCGTAAAGCTGAACAATTTAGGAAATATAGAGTGGCAAAAAAGTTTGGGAGGAAGTGGTGAGGATTATGCCACTGCCATAGATCAAACCACAGATGGCGGGTATATTGTTGCAGGAACTTCTGCTTCATTTGATGGGGATGGATCTGTTACTCAGCGCTTAAATGATTATTGGGTTGTAAAACTAAGTAGTACAGGCAATATAGAGTGGCAAAAAAATTTTGGAGGAAGTAATTCCGATGAGGCCAGTGCTATACATCAAACCACTGATGGCGGATATATCGTTGCTGGCAGTTCCCAATCCAGTGATGGGGATATAACAAGTAGTCACGGCGTATTTGTAAATGATTATTGGGTCGTGAAGTTGACTAGTACAGGTAGTATAGAGTGGGAAAAAAGTTTGGGCGGAAGTGGTGAGGATTATGCCAGTGCCATAGAGCAAACTACAGACGGCGGGTATATTGTTGCAGGCAGATCCTCTTCAGTTGATGGCGATGTGACCGGAAACCATGGAGAGGGTGACTATTGGATTGTGAAGCTGAATAGTACAGGTAATATAGAGTGGCAAAAAAGTTTGGGCGGAAGTGATTATGATTATGCATTTTCCATAAAACAAACTACGGATGGCGCATATATCGTTGCAGGTTCTTCCTCTTCCAATGATGGTGATGTATCCGGTAGTCACGGCAGAGACGAATGTTGGATTGTAAAGTTAAATAGTACGGGAAGTATAATATGGCAAAAGAGTTTGGGAGGAAGTAATTCTGAAACATCTTATGCAATACAGCAAACCACTGATGGCGGGTATGTAATTGCAGGCGAGTCTTATTCTAACGATGGTGATGTTACTGGCAATCACGGCTCAAATGATTATTGGGTTGTAAAGCTGAATAGTACAGGAAATATAGAGTGGCAAAAGAGTTTGGGAGGAAGTAGTGATGATGCAGCCTACGCTATACAACAAACCACAGATGGCGGATATATTGTTGCAGGCTTTTCACTTTCCAATGATGGCGATGTTGACGGAAATCATCGCATTGCTGACTATTGGGTCGTAAAATTAGAGTCTTCCGCTTTACCAATCAGTCTTTTAAGCTTTGATGGAGTAAAAAATAACTCAATTATTCAGCTTTCCTGGCAAACAACTAATGAAATAAATACCAGCCATTTTATTGTAATGCACAGTGTCAATGGTTTAAATTTTAACAGTACAGCAAGAGTAGAAGCAAGAAATACCTCCGGGAATAATAATTACTTTTTAACAGATGCCCGCCCTATCGATGGTGTTAATTTCTATCGTTTACAAATGATAGATATTGATGGCAAAACAACCTACAGCCCCATAATCAAAATAGTATTTGCAGGTACCAATGAATTGAAGGTATTTCCTAATCCGGCAAAAAATAGTATTACGCTAAGTGGATTACAGGACAAGGGAACAATAAAAATTATTGCGGCAGATGGTAGGGTGGTAAAGCAATTATCGGCTAAGGCAGGAGGCATGATGGTTGATATAAGCCTTTTAGCAAACGGGATTTACACACTACAATACAACAACAATGAAACAATAACAGAGCAGATAAAAATTATTAAACAATAAACTTTAAAACGGTAAAACTATTCGCAATTGCCCACCGTCATGTGAAAGAAAATAGAGAAGCCATGCTAAAAGAAAAACTATTAGAAATAAAAGGATCATTTATTAATTCATTCATTATAAAAAGTATTTGCCTGTGACTCGTATCATTTTAGGTTGCCTCGTTGTATTACTGGGCGCTTGTAAATCAAACACCCCGACCGTTCAATCCCAACACCGGTTAATTTATAATAATGACGGCACAGAAATTTTAGGTAATAACTGGTTTGGAAAACGGCCGCTTACTCTGGCGGATGTTAATCAATACGTAGATATGGTTGCCGGCTCACATGTTACTACTTTTATGATTTGTTCCGGTAGCGATTTTTTTTATTATCGCTCAAAATTCGGGAATATCATTGGTGATGATAAGAAAGGGACGCTTGATTGTGGTACTAATAAGGAAGGTTACCAATCGCTGAATGGTCTATATCAGAATGCAGTGTTGCTGGAGAAAGAGGCCGGAACAGATATTATTGAAGCTACTTTGAAAAGAGCGAAAGAAAAAAAGCTGGAAGCTTTTATCACCTTTCGAATGAATGACCTGCACTTTTCTGATACGGCTATCAATTGCCCCATACAATACAGTCCCTTTTGGATTACTCATCCGGAATATTGGACCAACGATACTACACTAAGCAGTTGGAACGCCTCCCGTGCTTTGGACTTTGCTCATAAGGAGGTAAGGGATCATAAACTCGGCGTCATCAGGGAGCAGCTTATAAAATATGGCACGTTGATAGATGGTTATGAGCTGGACTTTATGCGTTTTATCGTGTATTTCAAAAAGGATGAGGCACAAGGAAATGCTCACCTTATGACAGAGCTGATGCAATCTGTAAGGCAACTTACAGACTCTGTCGGGAAGGTACACAACAAAAAAATTTTACTTACCGCCCGTGTACCCACTACACTTACTAACTGCAGGGAAAAGGGACTGGACGTAAAGGAGTGGGTAAAACAGGGGCTGGTTGATTTTTTAACCATGGGTATTCACTGGCGTGGTGAACCAGCTATGCCGGTAGCTGATTTTAAAAAAGATCTGGATTCAAATATTCCTATATACGCCACAATGGACGATGGTGGATACATGCCCCGTGAAGTGTATTCTCATGGTATGTACAGGGGAATGGCTTCACATGCTCTACAACAGGGAGCTGCCGGTCTCACTTTATTTAACTACTTTTTTACAAGCTATAATGAGGCAGGTCATCAGTTAAAACCTGAAGAAGGAACATGGGTATGTCGTACCATTGCACCGGAATTGCTGAAAGAACTGGGATCTTTGGAAACTCTTAAGAAGCGAAACAAAGTGTATGCGCTATCTGATGGCGCCACTTCCTACAGTTTAACACCGAATAGCCCTTTGCCGCTGGATATTAGCAAGAATAAAGAAGCTGCTATTTTTGTAGGAGATGATGTAGCTACAGATAAACCCGAAGAAATTATCTTATTTATACGTACGAATACCACAGATTCGTTTTCTGTGTCAATCAATGGTCACGCCCTACAACAAACTAATGCTGAATATCCAAAGCTATATGATAAGCTACGTGGCATTACGGATAAACAAAAAGTAACTGCTTTTATTGTTCCAACAAATGATGTAACACAAGGGAAAAACAATATTAGTTTTTCCAGCGCAGGAAATGCAGTAATCGTGCAGCGTATTGAACTGGCATTAAAATATGGCGAAGTCGAACAGTGTGGTTATTTTTAGTACCTCTTTTATGATTTCAATTTCTGTGCACACGATTGACGGAGATGTTGATTCAATTTGACGATATTTTATTAACCGTCCTGTGGCCAGTTCTTCTCAAAAGCCTATTTATACAATGATTAATTTTGATTATTTGTCCGACGATACCAGTGGACGGGCGCTTGCTTAGTACTCCGCTGTGAATGAGAATCCTTTTGCGATAATAGTACAAAAAACACACTGAGAAAATAATGAGAATCCATAAACTTTATAGGTTAAAATAGAACGGGATTTTATAAAATTGTATTAAAAGCTATTATAGAAAG
>JBDTIC010000322.1:0-5175 GCA_039936595.1 Ginsengibacter sp.
CTAGGTAATATGATGAAGAAATTGGATCAATTGGGTATCGTAAAAAATACCATTATTATTTTTATGGGAGATAATGGAATGTTCCTGGGAGAACATGGCATGGAAGGCAAATGGTATGGGTATGAAGAATCCATACGGGTGCCGCTTTTTATTTATGATCCTACGACTCCTGATAAAATTAAACAATACAGGGCGCCTCAGATAGCCTTGAACATAGACATTGCTCCTACTATACTGGCGATGGCCGGAGTAACTGCTCCAATAGGAATGCAAGGCGTGGATCTGATCAGCCTCTTGGAAAATAAGATACCCGAAAGAAAAGATTTTTTCTACCAGCATTACTTCTTAGGTGGCCCGAGGATACCCAGGGTAGAAGGAGTAGTAACAAAAGATTTTAAATACATGAATTGGATAGAGCACAATTATGAGGAAATATATGATATAACCCATGATCCTCATGAGATTGATAACCTGGCCGCTAATCCGAAATATAAAATGAAATTGGAAGAATTGCGCATAAGATACAAGGAACTAAAAAAATTACACGGAGTTCCGGAAAATGTATGGAACAAGGCACAGACGAAGTTTTAGGATTTTACGTAAAATTTTGATAAGGAGTTTTCGCTGAGGAGTTCTTTTTTTTTAATCCATAAAAATGAAGCCGGTTGCCAGATGAAAAATCACTTCAATCTTTATGTTGCTCAAGGCCTAAATTGATAAATTCTATGAAGAAGGGTCGGAACGCGTTAGCGGTCTGAACCTTTACGTGGACAATCGTTCGGCCCTCCGAAGAAAGCCTCCCGACCGCATAAGTCATTCACGGTTTTACCCATTGCGAAGTATAACTAAACCTACCTGAATGAAGTATATAAAACGTATTTTTTTATCCAAAAGTATTATTGGATTGTTGCGCGTACCTGATCCATCTTGTGTACCTGTTGAAACAGATATTATGCAATTAGAATTGCAACAATCACCTTAAAATTCGGAAATAATCCAGAGAAAATAGCAATATATAAAAGCGGCTGTTCAAATTGAGCAGCCGCTTTTATCACAGAATAGTTTTGACCTCTTAAAACTATTTCAATTTCAGCGAATTTAAATAAGCTTCATAAACGCGGCCCCGCAATGAGGTACCGGCACCATTATTTATTGTGGAATTCACAAGCACAGCGACTTCCATGTCATCCGGCAAAAAGTAGATTACACTCTGTTCCGTTTTCCCGTTAATTCCCCACCCTCCGTTTTTATTATAAATCTTGCCTGCCGGAGTATTGATGATTTGGTCGATACCTAAATATGCATCTAATGCTTCCTGGAATTCGCCACCACGAAAAATATCATTATGCCTTCTGGCTAAATCCATAATTTTCAGCAGGTCGGACACGGATAATCTCCACCCCACAGCACCAAGCGAAGTAGAAAGATCTCCTGAGTTTAATCCGTCACTATTACCAGCAGGAAAATTATAGCCCAGCGCATGTTTTTGCGCGGGATTAATAGCCACTTCGCCGGAAACGCCAGCGGGGTTAAAGATTCTATCGGCAGTGAAGTATCGGAACCAAAGTATGGAATATCCGTCCCACTCTTCATCCGTCATGATCGTATTGGGATTCATATATCCCATCACAGTTGCGATTAAAATTCTGCACAATCCAAAGTTCATATTGTGATAATCGCCTTTGCCACCAACACCGGGCACACCTGCAGCAATTTTGTCTTTTATAAATGCAAAATCAGCAGAACAGCATGGATAATGAAACCCTGCCGTATGCGTGAGCAAATGACGAAAAGTAATTTTATTTATGTTTTGCCCTTTCGTCCAATACTTCGGCAAGTAATTATAAATTTTTGTGTCCACATTTATATTCGCCAACTTCAATGCTTTGTACATGCCCATAGCAGTGATGTATTTGCTGACACTGGCCACGTGCATTTTGGTATCAAAATCCCAGCCCTGAGAAGCATCAGAAGGAGTTTGCGCCCAATTCCATTTTATATTACTGATTACTTTTCCGCCCCGGGTCATCTGCAATACATACCCCGTCACAGAATCTTTGATATGCTTATGAAAATAGTCTGTAAAAGCTGTTACATCCAATTGATAGCGTTTGGTCTTTTCAAATTTTGATTTCGCTTCTTTCATAGTTCCGAAATCATCTCTTCCCTCATTGTCGCGAGATGCACCGACAACATTTGAAGATTTCGTTACAAGTTTTTTTACATCAGTAAGGGTTTTGCCAGGTGGCAATTTGGTAGCAGTTACCTGCGCGTTTGAGGAAATACTAAAAGCCAGTAATGTCAATAAAATTGAAAACTTTTTCATGATTGTTTGTTTTAATGATGGGGAATATTTATTAAAAAATCTTTATTTTAAATGGTTTACTTTCTTCACTAATTCCATTGTATTTTACAGATACCAATCCAGGAAATCTGACGCATTCTCTTACAGGCCCTCGATCTGAAAGTCAGTCAGGGAGAGCGTTCCATGCTTATAATTTTTAGTGGGGTAATGAATGTTTTATAACATAAACAACAATTAATTGTTACAAATAAAATTGAACTTTTATCTCCGTGCCACTGCCTTCTTTAGAAAGGATATCGCAATTGCCCTTATGCACCGCTGCGCGCTTCTGCATATTCGTAAGTCCATTTCCTTTTTTTGAACTGATCACATCAAAGCCATTACCATCATCGCTTATACTCATCGTCAGCCTATTTTTATCCAACTGAATCGCAGTGCGAATAAAATGGCAGTTAGAATATTTAACAGCGTTATTGATGGCTTCTTTAAAAATGAGATAGATATCCCTTCGCTGTTCCATAGGAATTTTAAAACCATTAAGCACGCTGTTTTTGTTCATTTCAAAACTGATACCCGCAGGCGTACAAAGTTCATTGGCAAAATTGAGCATTCGATCTTCGATATTGGCAAAATCATCATTTCCCGGTTTTATCATCCACACAATGTCACTCATGTTTTCAATCGTTTCTTTGCTGTTACTACTGATTTTATTCAGCAATTCAATGGAAATCCCACTTTGATTGGGTTGATGTTTTACAATATCGCTATACATGCGAATGCTACTCAATGTGCTACCTACATCATCATGAAGATCTGCAGCAATTTTATTTCTTACTTCTTCTTCATTTAATTTTTGACGTAATCGATATCTTCTGTATAAACTAAATCCTATTATAACTGACGCTATGAGTAAAAATATCAATAGCCAGCTGTAAAAATTTTTCCTGGCAATTTGTTCACTATGCAGTTTATCGGATTCATTTTTCTTTTTAAGATATTGGTATTCGATATTACTTTTTACACCTTGTTTTTGCAGGTCGCTATTTGAAATACTGTCCCGCATTTTTTCATGAAGTTTATAATATTCAAGGGATGATTTGTAGTTGGCGGTTTTTTCATACAATTGGGAAAGCAATAAAGAAGAATAGGAAATATTCAAAGGGTTTCCATTGGCAAGATTAATATTGTGAGACAATTTTGCGTGGTAAAAAGCACTATCAGTATTGCCCGATTGCTGGTAATACTCAGCGTATGTGAGGTTTATGGTGGTTTGTAAATTATTATCGTGTAATATTTCATTTAACTGCATGGCTTCTGCAAGTGAAGTTTGGGCTTTATCAACATTGCCGGATTTTAGATAATTGGAAGCCAGGCTACTCAGCGTATTGATGATTCCATATTTGTAATTTATTTCCCGCCGTAACTGCAGGCTTTGCGCGTACCATGTAATTGCTTCGTCGTAATTGCCGTGTTCTGCATATACGGCGCCAATGTTGTTTTTTATCAGGCTCAGTCCTTTTTTATCACCTTCTTTTTCAGAAATCACCTGGCTCTTTTTATAGTATTCCAATGCTCTTGCAGGGTCTTTTAAAAATTTGTGGTAAAGCGCCCCGATATTATTAAGAGACAATGCAATTTCATTATTGTTCATCCTTTTTTCAGCCAGCGCCAGCGCTTTAAAATTGAGTTCAAGGGACTGATCTATCAATCCCGTTTCTTTGTAGATAAAAGCAGTATTATTGTAAGCATTGCGAAGCTGCTGGTCGTCACTAAGCCCTTCTCTGATAGCCAGGCTTTTTGACAAATAATCAATTGATTTTTCTAATTCATTTTTTCGGAAAAGACATACACCCATATCATTGAAAATTCTTGCTTCCTGTAACCTGTCTTGTGCCAGCAGTGCGTGTTGCATGGCATTTCCTAAATAATGCAATGCTGTATCATAAGCTTCTGAATTAGCAAAGAATATGGAACGCCAATAAAATGCGTCGGAAAGATATCGCTGAAGTTCGGTTGCGGCTACCCCTTTTGCTTTAGGTAGGAGCTTATTTATTAAAGTGATGGCGGTATCACTGTATAAGATTGTAGATGTATCCTCTGCAGCAAAAGTTTTTGCTACGTAAATGCTTATTCGTGCAGTATCATTTTTAGTATGAAGCAAAAGATTTTGCAAAGAATCCAACACGTCCTGTTGCGCATAAGTGCAATTATTCAAAAACAATAAAAATAATATCGTCTTTATAATTTTCATACTATTTTTTCCTTCAGTGTTTTCAAAACTGCTTCCGTATTGCTGTTGACATGTAATTTGGCATAAATATTTTTCATGTGTGTCCGCACCGTTTCATAAGAACTACCCAGTGCATCTGCAATCATTTTATAACTTTTCCCTTTTATTAATTGCTGCAATACTTCTCTTTCTTTTGGCGTAAGCTGGTAATCGTTATTTTCTTTTGGTGTTACATTATGTTGGAATAATTCCAGCACTCTCCTGGCAACAGAACCCGTCATAGGGCTACCGCCATTGTGCACGTCTTTTATGGCTTCTATATATCCTTCGGGAGAAGTTGTTTTTAAAATATAACCTGATGCACCGGCACATACGGCATTAAATATATTATCATCATCATGAAAAACAGTTTGCATTAATATCTGAACCTGGGGAAATTTTTGTTTAATAATTTTTACCGCTTCGATGCCATTCCTGCCCGGCATTTCAATGTCCATCAGTACTACATCCGGTAATGATTTTTCTAATTGAAAAACAATATCGTTACAATCTTCTAAAGCTTCACAGCAGGTAAATCCTTCAGTTCCGCTTATCAGATAATACAGGCTTTCCCGCAGGTGCTTGTTATCTTCAAATATGG
>JBDTIC010000323.1:0-7089 GCA_039936595.1 Ginsengibacter sp.
TTTTTTTTAATTGGTCAAACAATTAAAATTGGTTCTTCAACGGCATGAATTTAATGGGCAATAAAGTCCATCACAGGCATGGATCATTTCAACTTATCTGTTTCCAAACTCATTTTCACAAGGCAAATTCCTATTTTGCCATTTATCATCTTCTCTATCAATTCCTTCATTAAATCCACTAAATATTTACTCACCAGATTCTTTTTTACTTTCTTTTTAATCTCTTCCACAAAATCAACGCAACTTCAATGTTACCACTGCAAGCACCATCGTCAGAATCGTTACCACCCAAAACCGCACGGCAATCTTGCTTTCATGATATCCCAATTTTTGATAGTGATGATGCAGCGGGCTCATTAAAAAAACTCTCCTTCCCTCGCCATATTTTCTTTTGGTGTATTTAAAGTAGGTAACCTGTATCATCACACTCAGATTCTCAATCAAAAACACAAAACAAAAAATAGGAATTAATAATTCTTTACGAACAATTATCGCGAGGGAGGCGATAATACCTCCCAATGCAAGACTGCCCGTATCGCCCATGAATACTTGCGCCGGATAAGCATTGTACCACAAAAATCCTACACAGGCTCCTACAAATGCTGCTACAAAAATCGAAAGTTCACTGAGGTTAGGTATGTACATGATATTGAGGTACTCCGCAACGCGTAAGTCGCCGCTTACAAAAACAAATATGCCTAATCCTAAACCGATGATAGCGCTCACACCGGTAGCCAGTCCATCTAATCCATCAGATAGATTAGCCCCGTTGGAAACTGCCGTAACGATAAAAATCACTATAAGAATGTACAATATATAGGTATAGTCCGCCCAGCCAGCTGGTAATAACCTTGCATAGTTAAACTCATGTGTCTTTACAAAAGGAATGGTGGTAATAGGTGTTTTCACCGTGACAAACCTATGCGTTTCACCATTAGATATTACGGTATCTTCCGCCACTTTGTGTTCACCTCTTTGCGGCACAAAACTGCTCATAGATCTGCTGCCAATGATTTCACGTTTAACCACCACGTTAGGATTAAAATAAAGCGTAGCGCCTATAATAATTCCAAGTATCACCTGACCGAATATTTTAAACCTACCTGCAAGTCCGTCCGCATTACTTTTTTTATATGCGATGCCTTTTTCTTTTGAAGCCTTGCGCGCTTTTATTTTTAAATAATCGTCCACAAAACCAATAATTCCCAACCAAACTGTACACAGCACCATCAGGATCACATATATTTTGTTAAGATCGGCTAATAATAAAGTAGGAATCAAAATGGCGAGAAGAATGATAATACCACCCATAGTAGGTGTTCCACTTTTCATTTGTTCACCCGCTAATCCAAGTTCTCTTACTGATTCTCCAATTTGCTTTTTCTTTAAAATCCTTATTAATTTTTTACCATAAACCATGGTGATGACCAACGATAACAATACAGCTACCAGCACTCTGAAAGTGATAAAATGGATCAGCCCGCTACCGGGAAACTTGATTCCATTTTTTGCAAACCATTCAAAAAGATAATAAAGCATGCATTATCGTTTAATAATTTATTTATCCATCAGTTGAAACATTTCTGCTAAGACTTCTTTGTCATCAAAATGAGTCTTTATCCCTTTCACCTCCTGGTACTTTTCATGACCCTTACCCGCTACCAGGATGATATCTTTCTTCTCAGCAAACATGACTGCTGTTTTAATTGCCTCCCTCCTGTCCGTGATTGAAATACATTTTTTCCTGGCAGTTACCGGTACTCCTTTTTCCATCTCCCTAATAATTTCTTCAGGATCTTCATCCCTCGGATTATCGGATGTCAGGATAACCTTATCACTATACTCACACGCTACCTCTGCCATTTCCGGCCTTTTAGTGGTATCCCGGTTGCCACCACAACCCACAACAGAAATAATTCTCGTAGCTCCTTGTCGCAGATTTTTTATAGTTGCCAGCACGTTTAAAAGCGCATCAGGGGTGTGGGCATAATCTACAATACTTACAATCTTTTCTTTGACAGAAACTAAATAATCAAACCTTCCTTCTGCGCCAGTCGTATTACTCAACACTTGCAAAACCTTTTCCTTATCCTCCCCCATACATATCGCCGCACCGTAGGTTGCCAATAAGTTATAGGCATTGAAAGTACCTATCAGCCTAAAATGGACTTCTACATCATTGATGACTAATTCTAACCCTAATAAAGAATCTTCAATAATTTTAGCTTTAAAATCTGCCATTGTTTTAAGGCTATATAAGTATCTTTTTGCTTTCGTATTTTGTAGCATGATGCTACCTCTCTTATCATCGGCATTGCTTAATGCAAATGCAGCAGAGGGCAATGAGTCAAAAAAAGATTTTTTTACTCTTATATATTCATCAAATGTTTTATGGTAGTCGAGATGATCGTGTGTGATATTGCTAAATATCCCTCCTGCAAAGCGGAGTCCTTCGATTCTATGCTGATGTATCGCGTGAGAACTTACTTCCATAAATACATGAGAACATTGATGTTCATACATTTTTGCCATTAGTTCATTGAGGCTAATTGGATCAGGCGTGGTATGTGTACTTGCCAAAACCTGTGTGCCTATCTGATTTTGCACGGTACTGATGAGGCCGCATTGATATCCTAATGAAGCAAATAATTTGAATAATAAGGTTGCAATTGTAGTTTTCCCATTGGTGCCCGTTATTCCCACCAGTTTCATCTTTTCAGTGGCCCTGCCATAAAAATTATGAGCTATAACACCCGCAGCCTTTGAACTGCTTTCTACCGCTACGTAATGTACCTGGTCATTAACATCCCCAGGAATTGTTTCACAAATAACCGATACGGCTCCATTTGAAATTGCTGCCTCTATAAACCGGTGGCCGTCAGAAGTGGCCCCTCTTATGGCAATAAAACAATCACCAGGCCGCACTTTGCGAGAATCAATCTGCAGACCGGTGATTTGTATTTCTGTAGAGCCCCGAAGAGACTGAATGTTTACCCCGTACAATATGGTTTGCAACAATGCCATTAATTCAATTGTATTTTGATTGATTCACCTTTTTCAAAATCTGAATTTTGAACTATTGATTGATACACTACCTTCCCCCTTCCGGACGCCGAGACTTTCATTCCCTTGTTTTCCAACAAATACACAGCATCTTTTAATCCCATACCGCTTACATCAGGCACTTTATCCATTGAAGCCGAAACCGGATCTGCAAGCAATTTAGCATTGCCATCCTGGATCAATGTAGTCCTCCAGTTTGCTGAAGCCGCAGAATCTGTCTTACGATAATTGAATACTTTTATAATATGATCCAGGTCGTTTTTCATCCCTGAAAACTGATATACATAGTTATCAGGCAATACTTCTTTTGGATTAAAAGACTTCTTTGCAATTCTTGTGGCATATAACTTATCAGCCACCTCTTTAAATACCGGCCCTGACACTGAAGATCCATAGACATGTTTCGACTCATTGCTGTTCTGGATTACCACTGCAATACTATATTGAGGATTGTCAACGGGGAAATATCCCATGAATGCAGATTGGTAAATCTTCGAGCCTTTATTGTAGCCACGGTTGTCCATCGCTGTTACCGCTGTTCCTGTCTTGCCGGCAAAATCATACACTTCGTTTTGGAGCATGTGGGCAGTGCCATGTTCACTTTGAACTACCGCTTCAAGGCAGCCTTTTAGTTTGCCCAATGTTTCATCATCACAAATTTTATCTATCAGCACTTTGGGTTTAAAAGACTGCACCTCTACGCCCATGTCATTGATAGAATTTACAAGATAAGGCTGCATCATAGCGCCATTATTAGCTATGGCATTATAAACCATCAACAAGTTTAAGGGAGTTTCAAGTTCTTCATAACCATGAGCCATAAAGGGAATACTTGTTTTAGACCAATATTTATTAGTGGGCTTCTTAATGTAAGGGTTTGGAATGCCTACTATACCTACTTCGGAATTGCGTGTAAGCCTTAGTCGATCCAGGTGGTTATAAAATTTTTCAGGTTGGTTATGATAGTATTCGTCAGCGAGCTTTGCAAAGGCAACATTAGAAGACATTGCAAACGCCTCTTTCACTGTTATTTTTCCGGTTCCAAGGTGCGAATCTGCAATACGCAGACCATAAAATCTTTTTTGGCCACCTTCGCAATCAACGATAGTGCTGGTGTCTACATATTTATCTTCAAGAAGAGAAATTAATGTGGCAATCTTAAAAACAGACCCCGGTTCTGTTCTCATTCCCAAACCATAATTGTAATCTTCCCAATAAGTGCCATCCGGTCTTTTGCCGAGATTAGCAATTGCTTTTATCTTACCGGTTTTTACTTCCATTACGATGCAACTGCCATGAACAGACGCATTCCGGGTCATCATCTTCAATAAAGCATTTTCAGCTACATCCTGGATATAAGTATCAATAGTTGTAATAACATCTTTCCCGTTTTCGGGAGCAATTTCTGCACCATCCACCGGAATATATGCTCCAGCGGCATAACGCATCAGTCTTTGTCCTGTCTGGCCTTTTAGCACACTGTCATAAGATCTTTCGATCCCAACATTCCTGCTGGTATCACCTCTTGACAAACCGATGGTACGATTAGCAAGAAGCACATAAGGATTTACCCTGTTGTCTCTTACTTCCATAATGAAGCCACTTTTATTTCTCCCCTGTCTCACTAACGGAAACTCTCTCAAAGCTTTGTACTCTTCGAAAGAAATTTTCTTTTTCAATGAATAATACCTCGCTCTTAATTTATATTGTTTCAACAACAATTTTTTATAGGACGGTCCGCTTGCATCTTTAAATAATGAAGCAAGCGAGTTGCTGAGTGAATCCACGCTTTTGTAAAATCTTTCTCCACTTTTTTCGCGAAGCCCGTCGGCTCCGAAATCAATATAAATATCAAATACCGGAATAGAGGTGCTGAGCATATTTCCATCTTCGCTATAAATGCTTCCGCGCCCGGCATCTATATTCATATATTTTAAATGTTGCTTGTTGCTCATACTTCTCCAGTAATTACCTTCTATTCTTTGGATATAAAACGCACGGCCCCATATTCCTACTCCTAATGCTATCATTACCAGGAAGCTAAGATGTACACGCCACAATATGTCTTTCTTTATATCCACTTTTTAGTTGTGATTTATGTCAGTTGTGAGTGTTCAGTTGTGAGGTGTTACTCATTGCCGATTGCTCATTACTTTTCTCTTTACACTTTGCTTCTTTCTTCTTGCTTCTTTCTTCTTGCACTTTGCTTTACCGATTGCTTATCTTTCATCACTGCTCTCTCAAAGTATCTACTATACGCGGCGGCGGAATCAATAGTTCTTTCAATCCCAAAGGCTCAACCGCTTTAACCAGCTCACTTTCTTTACTCCTGAAAATAACTCCCTGTTTGACTGTTTTATATTCATATTCCATTTCTTTCAGATGTTTTTCTGTACTGGTTATTTTTCGCAAAGTAGTATCTGCGTAATGTCCATTAGCGATATAGATAAGAGCAAGAGCAGAAATAAAAAAATAAAAAGGAATGTTTTTTACAATCCACTTATTATACTTCAGCCTCTTACGTCCCTTTTTAGGACGATGCGGTGTTTCATTTTCCTCTGATATCGCTTTTTCAATTGTCATATTATTCGAACGCCATGCATTTTTATAATTGATTTTTATTAAGTCATTACCTTTTCAGCAACCCGCAATTTTGAACTTCTTGCCCTCGGATTACTTTGTAATTCACCGGGTGATGGAACAATAGGTTTCTTCGTAATACTTCTTAAAGGAGAAACAACTGTGTTACCAAACAGATCCTGCTGTTGCTCCTCTTCAAAATTCCCATACCTGAAAAAGTTTTTAACAATCCTATCTTCAAGCGAATGAAACGTAATAACCGCTATGCGGCCTCCGTTCTTCAACACTTTCACAGATTGTTCGAGCATTTCTTTAAGTACATTCAATTCATCATTCACCTCTATGCGCAAGGCCTGGAATACCTGGGCTAAATATTTATCAGGGTTTCCTTTTACAACCGGGTAAATGGCATTTTTAAACTCATTGATCGTGCTTATACTCTGTATTCGCCTTTGTTCAACAATAAGTCTTGCCAGAGTTTTAGCATTCGTAACCTCCCCATATTGTTCAAAAATTTTATGCAATTTTTCTTCAGGATAAGTTCTGATTACTTCCCCTGCCGTTTTGGTTTCATTCCTGCTCATACGCATGTCGAGTGCTGCATTGAAGCGGGTAGAGAAACCTCTTTCTGCCACATTGATCTGGTGACTCGAAGTTCCCAGATCTGCGAGAATTCCATTGACTGCTGTGATTTTATGAAAACGAAGGAAGCGCTGAAGATGCTGAAAATTGTGAGGTACAAAAATCACCCGATCATCATTGGGCACATTTTGTTTAGCATCCTCATCCTGGTCAAAAACAATTAACTGACCCTGGGAATCCAGTTTTTCGAGAATTTTTTTGCTGTGGCCGCCACCACCAAATGTGCAGTCCACATAAACTCCCGATGAGACAATTTGTAATGCATCAATAACCTCATTCAACATAACGGGTACATGGTACTGACCATCCTGCCTCATGGTTTTGATGATTTATCTGCCGCCATCACTTCCTTTGCCAGGTCACTGAATGTTTCCGGTGAAAAAGTTTCAAAGAACTGTTGATATTTAGTTTTATCCCAAATTTCTATTTTGTCAATCGCTGAAACCAACACAATGTCCTTTTCCAGGCCGGCATATTCCATCAGGTTTTTGGGCAGTAGAAGCCGACCCGCACTATCAGGAATTACCTGTGTAGCACCATTCAGGAAATAGCGTTTGAATTGCCTTACTTTTGGATCAAAATCATTCAATTTGCTCAATTCAGAAAATATAGGATCCCAGCCGGAAGATGTGTATAAACTAAGGCACTTTTCAAAACCGCGATTCAATACAAAACATACCTCTTCATTTTCAGGCAGTTGTTTTTTAAACCCTGCCGGAACAAGAAAGCGCCCTTTTGTGTCCAGGGTAACTTCATATTCGCCCAGAAAGCCTGCCATGATTGAATTTGTTTATAATGATCCAA
>JBDTIC010000324.1:0-2612 GCA_039936595.1 Ginsengibacter sp.
TCTTGATGCAGACGAAACCCAATTGAAAAAGGATTATTATCTTGATAATAATCCTTTTGTTTTTTTGTTAGAGTAACAAGGCTTTAGGTCTTATCTATCTTCTAAAAATAGATTGGCCTGAAATCCAGGCTGTTTAAATATTCAGTGAAAAAGCAGTGTAAATGACTGAAAACCCATTTCTCCAGTTTAAAATGGTTTTTAATATCATCATATTTATTAAAATATTTATTCCAGGGCTCTGTTTATAAACTTTATCAATGGCATCAAAGCGTTAAAAGCCTGTGTCACTTCTTTGATCAAATCTGACTGAAGGATATCAGAATCACTTATATTTTTTGTAGCCACAAAGCTTTTCATTTTCAGAAAATTTGCAGCAGGGTTTTCCTTATCATAACCACGAGGTACATTCACTAACATTTGCTTTTCATCTCTTTCTAATGCTCCATACTGCTTTTGAAATGGAGAGGCATGGATGATTTTATTAAACTCAGGAAAACAATAGTCAATTTCCTGGCGCAGCTTTTTCAATCCTGCAGATTCCGGCATCCAAAGTCCGCCACCTGCAAAACTATTGCCACCTGGCTGTAAATGAAAATAATAACCGGCATAAATTGATTTCTTCCCTTCGCGGTTCAATGATGCACCCAGGCCGACTTTATAAGGAGTTTTATTTTTTGAAAAACGAATATCGCGATTGATCCTGAAAGTACATTGTTTGGGTTTGAGACTAATAAGATCGTTATCTACAAGACTCATTTTTTGTAAAAGAGCTGCTACAAATAATTCAAATTCATTTTTTACCTTAATATACTTGTCCCGGTTTTCATCAAACCAGGCTTTATTGTTATTCTTTTGAAGACTTTTTAAAAAACCAAGTGTAGCTGACGAAATCAATTTGTAAAAAATTTAATATTATTAATGAATCAGACAAGGGAGCACGCTCTCCTGTTCAAAATAATCTTTCTAAACATGAGCCCAGTTTTCGCCACGTTTGATTCTATAAATAGTCATTGTACTGACATTGTATTTATCTGCTATTTGCCTGTGAGTAAGTTTTCTACGGGGATTGCCTAGTGTAGTCTTTATTGCTTTTACCTGGCTGGCAGTTAATTTTAATCCTTTTGTCCTGTTGTTCTGTCTTTCTTTATAATTTACTTTTTTAGGATTCTTCTTCTGATGTTCATTCATTTCCAGTTGAGTAGCCCATCGCAGATTTTTGATATGGTTATCGGTTTTGTCATGATTGATGTGAGTTACATATTTCTGTCGCGAAGATTTCCGCCTGTTAAAAAGCCTGGCAATTTCACGATGAATGTAAAGCGTAAAGGTGTTTTCGGCTATGTGCAGGTTTAATGTTTTATATCCGGAAGTAAGCGAGCCCTCCAACAATTTGCCATCAGCAAAAATATCTTCTCTATAGCTTGCCACCCGCCCATGTGATGATACCGCATATTTATTACGCATCAGTTGCCAGTCCTTAAACCGCAGAGGCTTCCATAATTCACCTTTATTTTTTTTGATCATGATGCAAAGATTTTGAGATGAAGTTACCAAACTAACTTTGTACCATTTTTAAAAATTCATCTTCGTTAATAATTTTTATTGATTTTATTTTTTTCGCCTTGTCTAATTTGCTTCCTGCTGATTCACCGGCTACCAAATAATTCAAATTAGCGCTTACAGATGAGAGCAGCTTCCCCCCATCGTCTTCAGCTAATTTTTCTGCTTCGCTTCTTTTGAGTGTAGGCAGAGTGCCTGTGAATAAAAATGTATAACCGGAAAACTTTCCAGACACTTGTTGTGTTTTATCTCCTTGTATATTAATTCCTTGTCTGGCAAGTTCTTCCAGCATTTGAATATTATCTTCATTATGAAAAAAATCAAATACACTTTCTCCTACTTTACCACCAATATCTTTTAATTGCTGCAGGTCTTCCCTGGTGAAACTTTGCAGATCAAAAATAGTATCAACACTTTTGGCCAGAGTCTTAGCAGTGGTTTCACCTACATACCTGATACCCAGGCCATAGATCAGACGGTTTACATTTTGCTTCTTTGAATTCTCAATCGCTGATTTAAGATTGTCAATTGATTTTTGCCTGAATCCTTCAAGCGCAGCAATTCTTCCGAAATCAATAGAGTAAACAGAAGGGATAGTCGTAATTATTTTTTCACCATAAAATTTTTTCACATTGGCTTCGCCAAAACTCTTAATATCCATTGCATCTTTACTCACAAAATGAATAATACGCTCAACCACCTGCGCTTCACAATTGATATTTACACATCGCCATACCGCCTCATCTTCTGGTTTTACAAGTGCATCACCACAGACAGGGCAATTTGCAGGGAAAATAATTCTCTTTTCATCACCCGTTCTTAATTCAATCAATGGTTTTACAATATAGGGAATTACGTCACCCGCCCTTTCAACAATAACGGAGTCGCCTATACGTAAATCCTTCTCCTCGATAATGCCTTCATTAAAAAGTGACACAGAAGTGACGGTAACACCACCAATATGCACTGGTTCAATTTTGCCTACCGGCGTTATGGAACCGGTACGTCCAACCTGGAACTCCACATTGATGAGTTTGGAAGTAGCCTGCCGG
>JBDTIC010000325.1:0-5706 GCA_039936595.1 Ginsengibacter sp.
TTATTTTTTAAGAAGAAAAGTATTCTTCACCTTAAAAAGAAAAAATTATGAAATTTACAATCGTTAAATATATACTGGTTAGTTTGATTATGCCAATGGTATTTTTTCTGTCCTCATGTAAAATAGAGCCGGTTCCTGATCCTAACAATCCCAGCCTGGAACATCTTTCTACGGATCCTACGAAGGGCGAAATTCAAAACTTAGTAACCGGAACAGAATCGGGTATGCGCACTGACATGTCATTTTACTGGCATGATCTGGGAGCACTTGGCCGCGACTATTACCACACATCGTCTTCTGATCCGAGATGGACTACCGATTTAGTAGGCAAAGCGGGTGCAGTTTTAGATAGCAATACCTTCTATACGACCCGCCCTTATAATGCAGCCTATCTTGCTATCAAAAATTCCAATATTCTGTTGAGTGGTCTGACCAATACCACGGCAAGTATTACTGACCAGGAACGTAGCGTGGGAAAAGCTTATGCAAATACAGTGAAGGCTTATGAGTTGCTCCTGGTTTTGAATCTTCAGTATGATAACGGCATTCGTGTAGACGTGGCCAACCCTGATGTGATAGTCCCTTTTCTTTCAAGAGCTGATGCACTAAAGAGAATTATCGGCCTGATGGATTCTGCATATACAGATCTGAAAGCCAATGCCTCAACCTCTTTTCCTTTTAAAAGTACGCTTTATGGTAAAACAGCCGGAGATTTTGCTCAATTCAATCGTGCATTGGCTGCAAGGCTGGCGGTTTATAATAAAGATTGGAATGGCGCATTGATCAATTTAAGCAATTCATTTTTTGATCTAAACGGAGATTTGAACATGGGCGCCTATTATATTTATTCTACGGCAGGTGGAGATCAATTGAATCCGTTGTTCATCCCTACGAATTCCAGCGGAGAGGTAAATATGGCTCAAACATCGTTCGTTACAGACGCAGAAGCAGGGGATATGCGTTTGAAAAAAGTGTTCAAGAGAGCAACTCCTTATAAGACGGATGATCTTATCGGCATTTATGATCTTTTTCTTTATAAATCCAATATAGATCCTCTACCCATTATTCGCAATGAGGAACTGCTCCTGATTTATGCCGAAGCAAAAATACAATTAGGGGGTATGAGCAATTTCACTGATGCATTAACCGCTTTAAATAAAATTAGAAATGCCGCGGGTCTACCTTCCTATTCAGGCGCCATGACACAAGCTGCATTGATCACTGAAATGCTTAAACAAAGAAGATACTCATTATACGCGGAAGGTCATCGATGGGTAGATATGCGCCGTTACGACCTATTGAATACTTTGCCGAACGATAGGCCAGGTGATCATGTATGGTCGCAGTTTCCACGACCTGCCGGTGAATAATAGCGCATCATAAAGGTACTCGTAAGGAGATAGTTATTTTAAAGAGTTAAGGACATTCTTGTTCAAATTTTTTCATGCTGTTTCAAATTCTATAATAACGTTCGTTACAACCGATCGTTTTAAATTGTTGTTGAAGGAGTGCTAATAAAGGCATTAAGAGAGCCGCTTGAGACTTAGTGAATTCGCATTTAACATGTTTATTTAGATAAGTATAATTGATTAAATAACATTTTAAATGTTCCATAAGGCTGCGCGCGGAAGGTAATTTCGGTAGCACATGCATAAAATTTTCCTTTTCCTACTGGAGCCGTAAATGCCACAATTCCTTCTTCAATATAAGGTTGCCCCCATGCCCATCCGCTTTTTAAAGGTTTCTCATCACCAAACCATGCCAGCGGCCTGAGGCCATTTTTAACAGCATCGGGATTAAAACTAAAGACATTTGAATTATTAAAAACCATATCTGCTTTTTCACCCATTCCCCAATTTACCGGTTGACTATTATCCACGATGGCAGTCAGGAGACTTCCGGGAATATAATAATCATTAGAAGACAACCGCTTTACATTCCCTTCTGAATTGGTTGTGGTCAAGGCATCTTTTACCGGGAGATTCAACAAGTAAGCAAGAGAAGTGGCGTTCCCGATAGTAACAATATGGCCACCATTGTTAAGGAATGCTTTTAATTGAGGAATCGATTTTTCTTTTGTGATGCTTCCCAGCCAACTCCTGAATTCTGCGGGTGTTTCATCAGGCTTTGATTTAACCGGTGCAGCGCTTAGCGAGCTTGTCGGCATATTCGTGTCAATAAAAAGGATAACATCATATTTTACATTCAGATTTCCATTATCAATTTCCTGTGGGTAGATTACTTTAAATGGAAAATGGAATTGTTCCATCAGCCATCTTACCCAACCTGAAGGTATTGAGCCTCCATACTGATCAAAAAGCGCAACTCTTGCAGGGGTTAATTTCTTTTTTAATACAGGTATCCTGTTTACAGGAGTCACCTGTACTCCCCATTCCATTCCTGCCTTTTTAAGAATAGCTGCTCCGTTAGAAGGAATATAAATTGACCCTGCTTCAATGACACCCTTTTTTTCAGGCACTCTATAGACATCAATGCTTTTACTTAACAATTCATTGATGGCAAGAAACGTGTTGTTTCTGGAAGGACTTAAGATAAATCCGGAGTCAGAAGATTTTACTATCTGTAATGGTGGTGATTGTATCTCACCATAGGGTATAGTTGTGAAAGGGCCGTCAAATCCATGTAAAATCCGGTCAAAACTAATACCCATCTGGTACGCAAGTGTCCATCCTGCGGCGTCATAAGGCCTTACTGGTGGTCCGCCAGGATATTGAAAATCGTTGGGATGGTCCTGCGGTTCAAACATATCAATCACATGTGGACGAAATGCCTGGTTGGTTTTGATTACATAAGACCCTGCCGGATATACTTTTCCTTCTACGGTAAATGCTGCTGTAGCTTTTTCAACACGAATGCCCGATTCTATGAGTGCATTTACAAATTTTGTAGCGGTAAAGAAATCGTTCTGGTTTAACGGAATGATATACCCCCGTGCATCGAGATTTTGCGGAGCTTTAAAAACAGAGTCAAATAAGGCTTCATTTGTTGGCCGCTTGCTAACTGAATCAGAAGTTTTTTTAGTATTACGTGCAATAACAGCTTTTACAGAATCGATATATTTGGGATAGTTAGTCCAGTTGTTCCTGTTGCCTTTATCAATACTGTTTCTACCCATGCGATAGATGTTGTACAATAATTCACTTTTATATCTGCTTGCATAATCCAGGACTGCATAATTGAGAGAAACTGAATAATCAATTGAATTTCTAAAATGCCATTTACGTGGAGTAACAGGAAACGGAGTAGCTTCTGTTGGTAATAAGCGGTCAGGTACCAAGGGAATTTCAGTTGGCGCAGGACTTCCTATAATTTCAGTAAGTAAACCGATCACGTTATGGAAATAAGCAGTGGTGCGCAGTCCGCCGTTCCACCATGTAGAATAAACAGAGCCTGCTGAACGTGTAAAGCCAGGCTTGTTTTCGCTGTTTAACCTGTTGATCATAGCCGCTCCAAGTGCATCAATACCGGTAACCAACAGAGGATCATACACGAAATTAATTGGATCGCGATAAGGAGGGCCTGCCACGACAGTTCCTGCCGGGCCTGCCTGGTGATGATTGTATAGTATTTGTGGCATCCAGTCAATGTACAACACCTTTGAAATATTTTTACTTTCACTCATGTTGTTCATGTAAAAATCACGGTTGTTATCGTGGCCAACATATTTTTCATAAAGGCGGGGTATATTCATACTTCTCTTTTTGACATCTTTATCTTTCATATACCAGTTAGCTACGAGCTCCTGCCCATCAGGGTTTACTTGTGAAAGCAGAATGATATCATCATCGAGGATGCGCATGGTTTCAGGGTCGGTTCTACTTGTCAATTGATAAAGTGTTTCTATTAACTGGTGGCTTCCCACTGTTTCGGTAGCATGAAGACCGCCATCTATCCAAACCACTGCCTTGCCTTCCAGTGACAATTTTTTGGCTTCTGCGTCATTGAGGCCCTCTGCTCGTGCCAGTTGCTGTGAGATGGATTGGTACTTTACAATTTGTTGAATATTCAGAGGTGATGAAATAATGATGATATATTGATTTCTGCCTTCTTCAGTTTTACCAATCTCTTTTAAAATTACACGGTCAGATGCAGCCGCCACTTTTTTATAATAGGCCTCCGCCTGTGTATAATTGGCAAGCATGTAGTCATCACCGATATTAAATCCAAAATGTTCTTTTGGGGGAGTAATTGTTTGTGCTACAGTGTTAGTGCTAAGGGTAATAAAAAGAAGCAAAAAAATGGCAAGCAGGTTTCGGAATTTCATAATTCAGTTTAATTTTTTTAATAATGTAACAATTGTATTGCGGGATAAAAATCGAATCAGAAAAATTAAGTTGAAGGTAAAAAATATAAACATTTGAGAAGGTATTTTTTGGCTGAGACGAAATTGACATCATTATATTATGAGTGGGATATCAATTCTTTTTTCCAAGATTATTTACTACTGCATTTTCTTTTGGGTTTGTTGTTAGTAGGGAGCTGTATGAGCCTCAGACGAGTCTCGCGGGGAGGTAGAAGTGAAATGCGCTAAGGGAAACCTATTAAATTTCTTCCTGTGATGCAACCAACAATGTGGCCGGATCCTCTTAAATAATTTTATCTGCTTTGATTTATTAATTCTAATTATTGTTTCTATCTTACTGCTTCATTCCTAAACATCTTTGCCATGAACTATTGTTTTACCACTCTCACATCAACCATATTGTGCCTTTTTTTTGTAGTATTTACTGACGAATCCCACGCTCAATATAATTCCGCTTACGATTCAAAAGGAAATGTAAAATCAGTTGAAACAAGAAGGTATGAAGAAAGAGAAAATAACCGAAATAAGATAATTAATTCCAATAGTCCTTCTTACAATAGTTCTTCTTCTAAATCGCCTGAAAAGAAATCCTCTGAAAGTTTATCTGAAAAGTGGGAGAGAGAACGTAAAACGGCAGAAGCGGAGAAAAGAGCTGCAGAGGCAAAAGAAGCAGAAAGTAGAAATCCTTACATTCGAGGACTCAGTAATTCAGATGGTCTTGAGCGGATACAACTCAAAGCGACAAAGCTTTATGGGTATCGTGACTTAAAAACCCATAATATCGTGATCCCAATCTCCTACGCTGATTATAAATATCTATCGGAAGGTTATTATGCTCTAAAGTTGGATAATAGATGGGGATTCTTAGACAAGACCGGTAAAATACTGATTCCCTTTAAATATGAGCAGGTACTTGCAACTTTTGAAAATGGGATAGCAAGAGTAGTATTGGCAGGCCGCACCATTTGGATTGACAAAAATGGCATTGAGATCAGTGATGAGCAAGATAAAGCCATTAAGCTAAAAGTACGACTTGCACGCTTCTCTTATATTGCACCGACTGCAGATGAAAATGGACTCAGGCTTGCAATAGCGAAGCCTCATGATGTGACACATTATTCTTTTTTGAACGCAGATAATATTGAAATAATTGGCGGCCATATTGATTATAAACCACCGTCTGAAGGCTACTATGCGGTTAGTTATATATCAGGTAAGGGCCATCCCTATTGGATTTTTGTAGATAAGAACGGTACGAAAATGATAGATGAGATTTACTGGGATGTTCTTAGCACTTTTAAAAATGGAGTAGCAAAAGTGGTATTGCGTAAAGAATATACTGATGGGGCCACAGTTTGGATTGATAAAAAAGGTAATCAAAT
>JBDTIC010000326.1:0-2760 GCA_039936595.1 Ginsengibacter sp.
TGAGCTTTTTCACAACTTTACATTAATACATGATGATATCATGGACAAAGCGCCTTTGCGCCGCGGTATGCAGACCACTCATCAAAAGTTTGGCGAATCTACTGCACTCCTTGCCGGTGACGTGATGTTGGTAGTAGGTTATGAAAGCTTAAATAAAGTGCATGTTGATTTTTTGCCTCGGGTACTTACACTTTTTAACAGAACAGCAAGAGAAGTTTGTGAAGGGCAACAACTTGATATGGATTTTGAAAAAATGCCCGATGTCAGTTTCGACGATTATTTAAAAATGGTAACGCTTAAAACTTCTGTAGCGCTTGCTGCCAGTTTGCAATTAGGTAGTATCCTTGGTGGTGCAGGATTGGGCAACCAGGAGCATTTATACGGTTTTGGGAAAAACCTGGGCATTGCTTTCCAGGTACAGGATGACTATTTAGATGCCTTCGGTAACCCGGAAAAATTTGGTAAAAAGCAAGGCGGTGATATCATGGCCAATAAGAAAACTTTTTTATTACTACAGGCAATGAAAGTAGCTACAGTCAATCAACGCAACGAGCTGGATGATTTGCTAAAGATTCATGATGAGAAAAAAATTAACGCAGTACTCAACATATACAGATCCTGCAACGTAGATGAGTGGGCAAAAGAATTGAAACAAAAATATTTCTCCATTGCCATGAATCATCTTGAAGAAATTGCTGTTCTTTCCGCAAGAAAAAAACCATTGGAAGAACTTGCGAAATTCCTGATGGAAAGAGATGTGTAAAGTTTTGATTGATTCTTTACAAGATCTTGTACATTTAAGTTTTTGGTTTCCAAAATCTTTCTCGTTTAGAATTCGTAAAATTCAAGAAAGAGCGCCATTTCTTATCTCACTTTTCCTGCCTCACTAACATACTGCTGATATAATTTATCTATATCCTTATTCTTCATCACGCCATTGTGAACGATGACACGGTATTTTAGCCTGATTCCTTTTTTTGATAATTCTACAGGTGTTCTGCCAGGGAAAGGGACATTCTGCATACTTTTCACTTTACGTAAAATCCATGGATCTTGCTCTTGCAACCCTGAAGAGTAGCCAAACACGACAACTCCTGTTTTAGGTAGTAAGTCACCCGCAAAGGAACCGATAAAATTCATCCATGGTCCGGCCATGACAGGTGTTTCTTTTGGAGTAATCATTTTATCCTGAGAAATGAACGTAATATCCTCAGGAAGTTTTAACCTTATACAGAATCCGCCATAACCTTTTGAATCATCTGAACCCCCAATTTTTAAATTTTCGACCAATGCAGCCAAATGAATATCGAAATCTAAAATGCGATATTGATCGGTTGACTTAAATACCGTAATCTTTGTATTCTCCCTCACGATATTTGTAGGCTTATTTTCCAGTTCCACATTCCATAGCATTAGCGATTGAATCGTAACTCTCCCTTTATTTTTCTCTACAGTGACCTTGTTGGCCTTCCATGAAATATTATCAGAAACCCAACCATCCGCAATATTTTTATCATTTAATATAATTTGATGCCATGCCCAAAAAATACCCCGATGGTAAGGATGATCTTCGGGCATATCCTCTGTCAGGACTGTCTCGTCCAAACTATAAAGTGGATGGACATAGCCAGCTCTTTCATATTTGCCACCGACTGATTTTGGCTGCACCTGGTAGAATAAAACCTTTTTACCATTCTCCAGTATCTCAATTCCTTCAACGGACTTTTTTGTTGTAAACTGCTGGCTATACGCTTCTGTGTTTATTATAAAACAACAGCAGTAAACAAATAAGCATTTCGTAAAGACATGCAGGTAACGAGCTGCAACGCAATGATTCAGAAGCAGGGAACTTAAAACTGTCTGCATTTTTTTCATATCGAATTAGTTGTAAGTGGCTTGATTAAAGTTTTCTTAGCCGACTTCTTTATTACAATGTATATTTAATCTTCTGTGCTTGAATATCCGTGAATCTATGGAATTAATTAACGCAGTTAGGCTCTTTTAAACCATTCAACGATATCACTTTGAGACCATTCCCCTATAGTTTCTATTAGATTTTGCATAGACCATGACCGTCGCAGGCCTCAAAGCCTGTGATTAGAACACACAAAATACCTTATAGAAAGGATGTGCAAACTTGCTACTGAATCCTCACAAAGGCCGTATCCAAATATTTCTGTAACTTAATGGAATGCTCTTATCTCCATGCGCCTGTAATTTGATTGGGCTCGCGCCATGTGCCTTGTAAACAGGGTTGCCTATGTATAAGGTTGGTCCTTTTAAGGATACATTATTCTGTATTAAAATTCCATTGAACATGACTGTGACCCGTGCAGGCGATTTTAGAGACCCATCTTCATTGAATCTCGGCGCAGTCCATATTACATCATAAGTTTGCCAGGCGCCAGGAGGAAAATTAGCATTTACAAGCGGTGGAAATTGCTTGTAAATACTTCCTGCCTGTCCATTTACATAGGTGGCATTGTTGTAAGAATCTAATATTTGTAATTCATAGCCACTGTCTCCGGTGCCTGTTGATGCCAGGAATAGCCCGCTGTTACCACGTCCTTGACCTGAGCCCTCTATATCTGCAGGAATGCGCCACTCTATGTGAAGCTGGTAATCCATAAAAGAACGTTTTGACTGAATATTGCCGGAAGGCTTATTGACGGTGAGGATGCCATCATCCACTTTCCAATCAGCCAGTTTGTTGGTATCTTTAGTCAAAACCCACTGGCTTAAATCTTTTCCGTTAAATAA
>JBDTIC010000327.1:0-7366 GCA_039936595.1 Ginsengibacter sp.
TGTATCTGCTTGAGATTCTTTAGGATCCTCATCCGTCTTTTCATCTAAAGAGCTTTCTGTATGTTCTACTGGCTCTGCCGGGTCAGTTTTCTTTACTTCAGAAGGATGACTGCCTTCAAAATTATCTGAGTTCTCATGATTGAATGCATCAAAATCAAAGTCAGGCATCAGTTCAGTCTTCACATAATCGATGGCTTCCGTCATGCCTTTTAAAAATTTATTAAAATCTTCTTTGTATAAAAAGATCTTGTGCCTGTCATACCCGTCTTCATTAAATTTTTTACGGCTTTCGGTAATGGTTAAATAATAATCATTGCCACGTGTTTCCCTTATATCGAAGAAATAAGTTCTGCGTTTGCCTGCCCTGATGCGCTGGCTGTAAACACTTTCCATCCTTTTGTCATTATTTTCGTAAGCCACTTTTTTGAATTTTTTATTTTACGGTAAAATACTTTTAGATGTGACAAAGATAAAATTGTTTTTGAATTGACAAAATAAATACGATGCATTTCAAATCCGCTATCGGATGTCGCTCGACGTGGGGGCATCTCCACCGCCCACTTTCGGTATGGCAATGCGATATTCTTAAGCATCCGCTTCAAAAAATATCACTGATGAAGGTTTCTTTCCTGCTCCTGTTGCTGACGGTACATTCCCGCATATAGTCCGTTCAATTCCAGCAATGATTGATGGGTACCTTGTTCTGCAATCATTCCATCTTTTAGCACTACTATTTTATCAAAATTGAACAATGAGAAAATTCTATGAGTGATGATAATCGCGGTCTTTTTATCAAGGTATTGGTACAAATTTGAAATAATCTCATTTTCCGTCTTTGCATCCACAGCGCTTAAGCAATCATCAAATATTATTATGTTGTGGTCTTTTATCAAGGCGCGCGCAATAGAAATTCTTTGCTTCTGTCCACCGCTTAAAGTAACACCCCGTTCTCCTATCATTGTTTTATACTTCCCGGGAAAAGTGTCTATTTCCTGTTCTACTGCTGCATTCTTCGCAGCAAGCTCCACTTCTTCCAGTGTGGCATTCTCTGCAGAAAAACCTATGTTGCCTTCCACTGAATCACTAAACAAAAATACATCCTGTGGCACGTAGCCGATTTGTGATCTTAAGCTTTTTAGGTTAATATCTTTTATATTGACGTCATCATAATTAATAGTGCCGGTTTGTGGATCATACATCCTCAGCATGAGTTGAGCAATAGTAGATTTTCCAGCTCCCGTTTTTCCAATAACGGCTACTTTTTCTCCTTTTTTAATCTCAATCGAAAATTTTTTAATAGCGTGAATACCAGTGTGCGGATAGACAAAATCTACATTTTTAAATTCGATTTTCCCCTGCAAAATAAGTTCTTTAGCCTCTTTTTTATTTTCAATGGAAGGCACCGTGTGTAAAAATTCATTGATGCGCCTCTGTGATGTTGCTGCACGTTGAATCATACTTGCGGTCCACCCAATAGCGCTTACTGGAAAAGTAAGTATCAGGACATACATGATAAACTCGCCAATCACACCCACGCTGATGCTTCCGTTGATAACATACATGCCTCCAATCATAATGGTAAGCAAAGTGCTCAATCCAATCATCAAGCCCATGGAGGGGAAATAGATGGCCTCGGTCTTAGCCAGCGAGATAGAATGGTTCCTGTATTCTTCGCTATTTTTATCGAAAAAACCAAGCATGGCTTTTTCCTGTCCGAATGATTTGATTACTCTGATACCGGAGTAAGATTCCTGTGCGTTGGTAGTAAGGTCTGATAACAGTGACTGAATTTTATCTGCTTTTCTATTAATGATCGTATTTACATAATAGATGGTAAAGGCGAGGAAAGGCAATGGCGCCAGCACATACAAGGTAAGTTCCTTATTTTCATTGAGCATATAAGTAACAGAAAATCCAATGGTGGCAGCAAGATTAATCAGGTACATAATGGCGGGTCCTACGTAACTACGCACGCGGCTTACATCTTCTGAAATTCTGCTCATCAGGTCGCCTGTGTTATGTGTCTTATAAAAATGAGTGTCTAATTTTTGGTAATGGTTAAAAATTTCATTCTTTTGTTCAAACTCAATATGCCTGCTCATTACAATGATTGTCTGTCTCATTAAAAACATGAACGCTCCACTGATGAGTGCTAATAAAAGCAGCGTAATTCCGGAATAAAGGATCTTTGTTTTATAGGATGCATTGTCAACGCTCAGATGATTAATAAATAGTTTGACAAGGGGATCATAATGCGTCACCGCCTTAGTGGGCTTATCAATGTGTGTCAGGCTTACTTCTACCGTATTTAAAACATATTTGGTTACCTGCGGTGTAAGTATTCTGAAATAGTTAGACAGTATAATAAATATCATACCCAGCAAAAACAACCATTTGTACTTCCAAAAATATTTATTTAATGACTTTAAATGCTTCATTGAATTAACATGCTATTTAGCCAATCTGCTGATATGCCTACTTGCTAACGATGATTCAGGCTGAACCTGAGAAAATACAAATTTCGGGAAATAATTCTATCAATAAGAATAAATGGCAGCTTTTAGCTTTTGATCTTTAGCCTTCCGCATTAAGCCTTGAGCTTTTAACTAAACTCATTATACACTTTATCACCCAGGTACTTTTCAAATATTTTAATTGACTTAGTATCTGTCAATACCCTTAAATGATTAAAATGATGAAGGTCTGTGCCTACAAAGTCGGCAAGATTGTTCTCAATAATAAACTTTGCAGCCTTTGCTACCCTTTTTCCATAATAACCTGTAAGCGAAAGAAGATTAACCTGGAGCAGAAAACCCAATTCTTTCATCCTGATATAAGCGTCATAATTCTTGTGATAATAAGGATACCGTTCAGGATGGGCCATCAAAGGCTGATAGTTGCTGACGTTGATTTCGAATGAAATCTGTTCTAATTTTTGAGGGGCTGTAGAGTAGGAAAGTTCAGTAAGGATATAATTTTGGGTGAGAGTTAACAAGGGTTCTTTTTTGCGAAGCAACTCCATAAAGTGATCATCCATCATATATTCTGCCGCTGCGCTAATTTCAATTGCCATTCCGTTGTCTCTGACTGCTTTATTTAAAAGAGCTAATGAGTCCTTAATAGTTTGAGGAGTATTATGATACATATCCCCAATAATGTGTGGCGTACAAATAAATTTATTAATTCCTGCTTCTGATAAAGATCGCAAAAGCTGTAAGGAAGTCTCTATATCAGGGGATCCGTCATCAATGCCTGGTAAAATGTGGGAATGGATATCCTGCGAAAGCCATGAAAATCCGGTATAGGCAGGTGCTTTTTTAGAACGAAAAAGATTCATCGCGCAAATCTATGGAATTATACATCGGCAGGTAGGTAGGAAAGTGGAGTTTTGATAAAAAGTTCTTCTGCTTCTTCGATCGCATATTGTTTTGAATATGTACTTTTAAACTGTGGCAATTTCAAAAGAGGCTTCATGATGGAAACTAAAAAAGAAAAAGGAATTTTGTTCTGCCTCATAGCCAGGTAATCACGCCGGTTGGCCCGGAACCATTTCTTAAAACTGCCATTACTCAGCCCACCGGTCCGCATTTTAACCAACATGGTATCAAGATATTGTGAACTCACTTTATCGCGAAAAAGATACCTTGCCATAAACTCATAGTCTGCCGCGGTAAAATAATGATTTTCATACATACCATGTTGCGAAAGTAATTCGCGACGAATATAAAATGTAGGGTGAGCAGGCATCCATCCATAACAAAAACGGGAACGCTTGTAAGAACTGCTTTTCCAATGCCTTACTACTTTGTGCGTATTTTTAGGATCTACAAAGACCAGGTTGCCATAAATGGAATCAGTTTTCGTCGTTTGAAAACAATCAACAATGCTTCTTACTGAATCAGCAGAGGCAAACATATCATCACTATTCAAAATTCCGATAACATCGCCGGTCGCCATTTGCAGCCCCTTGTTAATAGCATCGTACATCCCTCTGTCGCTCTCAGAAATCCAGGAGGAAATGCTGTCTAAATTCCTGTGAATGATTCGTAAAGTGCCATCAGTAGATTTGCCATCTACAATGATGTGCTCAATATTCTTGTAATTTTGGTTCCTTACCGAGCGGATACAATCGGACAAATATTTTTCTGAGTTCAGTGTAACAGTAATGATAGATACTTTCATGGGTCAAAGTGTAAAAAAAATACTTTTTGTGTTTTCTAACTTTATTTTAGGAAATACAGTATTGAAACGCTTTGACCGTTCAATTATTATACAGGTGCGATTAAATTTTTTAGGTGGGTTATATACGGGAGTTCAAAATAGCCAGGTTGACATCCAAATACCAGGCGGAATAACGTTCCGTTTTCAACCAATATTTTGACCCATTCTATCCTTTATCTTTACTGCGGGGTTCCCCTGGTAGATGGCAAAAGGCTCGAGATTGCGGGTGGCTACTGAACTTACGGTTAGTATAGAATGATTGCTACATACCACTCCGTTGCATACAATGGCTCTGGCACCTATCCATACGCCGTCTTCAAGAATAATTTCTTTAATGATCAGGTCAAAGGTGGGTTTGGAATAATCATGATTTCCTGATAATATCATACTACCCTGAGACAAGCATACATGGTTGCCGATAGTTACTTTTCCGAGGTTATCTATCCATACTCCTTCTCCAATCCATACATGATTTGCGAGATGCAAAAACCACGGATATTTAATGCTGACACAGGGCTTTATACGAATATGCCGTCCAACTTTTGCCCCAAATAATTTTAGAAGAAAAACTTTAAATCCCGAAAAGGGGAAGATGGCGCTTTTAAAAAAAATTAAATTGACTACATACCAACAGGCCCTTTTTAGTATGGTACCCGGCTGATACCATGAATTGTCATATTGTCCCAGATCAGTATGCTCTGTTTTATCCATTCATTTTATTCATTTTCTTACGTGTTTCGTTTCCGTAAGATTTATCGTAAAACCATATCATAGTAAATATCAGGAGATAAGCGCATATATTAAACCAGGTGTGATGATCAATTCCAAAAGGCATTGGCCAGCCCTGGTTGATTGAGGTTAAAAACAAAGTGATTCGCAGTACATTGATAAACCAGAGAGAGGCTACTCCTGCTATGATCCATTTTATTTTTTTCCAAAAAGCACCTTTGTTAGCAGCCACAAAGGCAATCCAGAAACTATATACGCCATAGCCCACGCAATCCATTGCTATGATAACACCGCGCCCTTCCCTGAATCTGATCAGGAAGCCCGGCTCTGTATCTGTTGAAATATGAAATAGAGATAAAATGATACCTGTGGCTTTCATCAATGATATTTTGATCCAGCTTACGTAATCGAGATATTTTTCTATGAAAGGAATGTAATAGCCACCTGGCGCCGCAAGTCCTATTATTGCTATTGTTCCATAATAGCAAAGGCAAAAAATTACCGCAAATTTTAGTAAGTATATGAGCACTTTATTTTTCATTGTCATTCTGTGTCATCCTGAGCCCTGCCGAAGGGTGCAGAAGGATCACTATTTAAACATTAAATCATATTCCTCTCTGATTGCTTCTATATCAATAGACTTCTCTGCATAGTCGTGTGCCCCCCTACTCCATGCCTGTAAGGTGTCATGGTCCATTTGAGCAAAAAAATGGATTGTGTCTACCAATTCAGTTATTCCATCTATGGATATATTTTTACCTGCTTTTGCTTCCGATAAAGCGTTCCACGGAGTATGATTACTGGTTATTACAGGCCTGCCTGCCGATAAAGCTTCATAAATAGAATGTCCAAAATTCTCACTTTTACTGGGGAGAATAAATACATGAGCTTCCAGCAAAGCCTCTTTTACCCTCTGTGGCTCTATCTCCCTGTGATAAACTACTTTAATATTTGTTGGCAATACATTTATTTTTTCTTTGCACCGGTCCCAGTATTCCTCATCTTTTATTGGGCCGAAAATATGGTATTCAATTTCATCTTTTATTGAAAACAGGCCCTCCAGAACTTTCAGAATATTCTTCATGGGACTGATGAGCGCTATGGTCAATAGAATCAGCTTGCCGGGAACCTTAGGCACTAACGGTAAAATAGGAATTTTATTAGAAAAATTCCCTGCTACAAATACATTCGCATGACCGAAATAAGTGCGTATATAATTTGCTTCATTCTTATCGGTAGCATGAAAAGCGACTTTATAATGGTATTCGAGTAATTTGAACAGACGTAAATAGGTTTTCTTCTTCCACTTTTTTTGAGACAAGGCTCCCGGAAGCAACATACCACGTGTTGAAAGAATCTTTCTTACTCCCTTGCAAAACATCAGAGGCACGATATTAAAATGCCAGGAAAACATTCCGATGATAAACAATACATCGGGCTTTCTTTCCTCTACCTGCTTTACCAGGGTGTCACTTATCTTTTGTGGGCCTGCATACCACACGTGAGTGTGATCATTGTACTTTATCCATTTGTCAGTTTCGATGTCTTCCAGTTCTGCGCCATTCAGATCGGTATCGCCGCAAAAGATATAGTACTCCACCCCTTCATGGTACTCCTTTACCAGGTTGGCTACTGATTGGATAGGCCCTCCTGCGCGAAACGCCGGAAGAAACCAGGGTATGGTGATGAAAATTTTAGTCATGGTTATTGTACGTCATGGGGAAGAGTGCCGGTCGATAGCCTTTACTCAATTATTTGCTTCGAAAATATCACCTCTTTTAGGTTCTGAAAATTTCCATTTTAGGCTATAATCATATCATTCTGCGGGATTAAAAGCCGGAACGCCCGCCTGACCGGACGGGTAGGGCTGACATGACTATAAAAAAATCAATATTTTAGAAGTTCTCTTGTCCCATTAATTCATTGGCTGCCAAAAGCCTCACCCCCAACCCCCTCTCTCAAAGGAGAGGGGGCCTAGATCCCCTATCCGGACAGAGTCTCAAGAAAAACAGAAATTTAAGCCGGGCAATAATGATTTAAAAGTTCTAACACCCTGAACGGGTGACATTCATCTCTTAACTAAGTTAAACTGGGGTGCCGGTTACAAATCGTGTATTTCATCCCACAAGTATATCCACCCGGCATTTATTTTATTTATCAATCCTTCTTTCTTGTTTCTGCTTCCAGCCTTTAATTGCTTTTCCTGTCTATCGCTTCTTCAATGCGCGGGACAAATTAATACCAAACTATTTTGTCACAATTATACTTTGCTGTAAAACTTTTAGGGTAAAATTTGGTTTTGTGCTGCCATATCCTAGCGCGTAATGCTGATGAAACACCCACATAGATGACGGTGTTATTTTTGTTCGTTATCATGTAGGTGCATCCACCATGTTTCATCTGGTTTCTTTTAAGG
>JBDTIC010000328.1:0-10528 GCA_039936595.1 Ginsengibacter sp.
ACATTGCCGCAATGTGCTTTTGTTGTCTATCTCCCTTTTCTGCATATCCCACCATCCGTTCCATGAAACCATTGTACATCATAAGGGCGGCTTGGGCGTAAAACATTTCAATACCCATTTTCCTTTCCAGAGTGATGGTACGGTAGTAGCCCTGGCCCGGATCCAACGTTGTACGAACCTGATAGTCCTCAAATGATTTAATTGCTGTATTGATGAACACCTTGTCATAATCTGCTCCTGTTTCCGTAGCCAAAAGTTTCTTCATAGCCGAAAGTACACCAAACGGCCTTTTCAATGAATCAGGTAACTCAGCATCGACTTTTGCTCCTGTAGTTTTCTCTGTAATCAGTGCCGGAACAAACGGGTAAACTGATGTCGTTGATTCCTTAGGCCAGCGTCCAACTGTTGTGATTTCAATCCTAGCTTCGTCGGGGAGATCGTTGTACAACAGAGCAACTTCGTCAGACGGCTGTGTTTTCATAGCCCTACCATTGATCGTAACCGATTTCACATTTGGTCCTCCGTTATTGCAGGAAAAATAAAGTTTCTTTTTACCAAAGCGAACCGGTTCCTTCTGAGTATATTGAGTGATCGTCCCTGGCACTCGTGGCCGTAGAATAATACGATCCGATCTATAGTCATAGTCAAAAAGCCCCCGGATCGTCGCAGCCGGAATTGCAAAATTATCAATCATTACAGCTACACCGCCGACTTGATTTTTGCCAGCGTCGGACCATGGGTTACTGGTGTTTTCACCGCGTTGCGACCAAGGCGCATCCATCCGAAAGTCTTTGGCCCATTTCATGGCCCGTATTGCAGAACGCCGGATATCCTCAAATTTGCCCAGGCGGTAATACATCAGAATAGCCCGGCCCTCTACCGTGCCCCAAACTCCACCGTTTACCCACTGGCCAAAGGACCATATTCCTTCAAGGCCCGGGCCGGACGCACTACCCCAGTTCCTGTAAGTATCATCCAGCCCCTCTGCATTAGTCAACAGAAAATCAAAAGGACGGATATCCGGAAATGTTGCTATCTGGTTATAAATACTTCCGGCAGTTTTTTTATCAACAACACGCAGTGCAACGGCATCTGCATTGGCAACACCTTCCAGGTAGCCAAACTGTTTCTGACCCAGGACACCGTGTTTAACACCTCCCGGTTCAACCGATTTGACGAAATAGCCAGCAGGCGTCAGCAATTCTGGAAGAGATTCCCTGGTAATTTTTTGGCGCTGTTTATATTCCGACAGCTTCACTCTGTCACCGGTTAACTTGTACAGCTCAACCATACGGTCCAGCGCAGCAAGATAAGTGATCGAAAGTCCTGCCAGATACCCCTTACCAAAAGTGCCATCGGCTTGTTTTACACCTCCGTAGCTTGGAGCGAGAAGATTGCACGCCGGGCCAACAAGGAACAGATTATTTTTTGCGCGGGTCTTTTCAATCAGGTTGCATGCACGTTCCATTTTCGGCATATAATAACCGATTGATTTTAAGTCGCGACTGGTAAGCAAAATCTCTGATTCCATGACCACACCTGCAGCGGTAGCTTCATAAAACCAATCATGCATGTTCACGTTACCATCACCTTGCCTGTAGGCAATTTGTCCGGGCGCAGCAGCATCTCCCAAACAGCCGTCAGGACCTATCAATTGAGAGAGAATATCCGGGCTGTCGCCGTCCCACATTCCTCTGCGCTTGCCGTCACCCTGATTATCCCAGAAGAGATCCCACGATCGTTGCAAAATGGAGAACCATGGTTCCTGAAGGAATGGCGTTGATGCGTATGAAAATCCATAGCTGTTTTGAATCCACCAGGCGTTCCATCCCGCACCTTCACTGAAAGTATCCCATTCAGGTTTATAGATCATCGTCAGATTGGGCACCGTGGGGTTAGGATGAAAAAAAGCAAATGATTCATCTATCAGACGAAGAAAATCAACATCGCCTGAACCTGTACAGAATTTACCATTGTAGTTATTCGACTTTCGAGAATCCTGTCCAAACACTACTGAACCTATCAGAAACAAAAGAATAAAAGTCAGCGTCTTCTTCATAACATAACTTTGATTTCAAGGTAGGATGTTTATCCGGTTATACATTAGAACTACTTTTTTGTTCGAGACACTCAATATCCGGGGTTTTGAACTAAATTTTTATTTACATCAATCTCAGATTGAGGAAAGGGCCATACATAATTCTTTGCAGGATCGAATACGTATTTGGTGCCTGATCCAGGCAAAACCAGGGAATTCAAGTAAGTTTCTGCTAATTTCCAACGCCTGATATCGCTGTATCTTCTGCCTTCCATTCCAAATTCAACTCTTCTTTCGTGCCAAATGCGTGTTCGCATTTGATCCTTCGTTAATCCTGCCGGTATGGGCGGCATGTTAATGCCTGGCCTTGCGCGAACCTGATTGATGGCATCGTAAACAGCAGCGGTAGGCCCGCTCACTTCATTAGTAGCTTCAGCAAAATTCAATAATACTCCTGCATATCTTATCAGGATCCAATCCTGTTCGCTTTTTGTAGAATAATCAACCGGAAGAGCTTCAACATTAGCGCCTTTTGTAGGTTCGTATCCTGTGATAGAAGTACCATTGTAGGCGTATGGAACAACCTCACCTGAGGCTTTTACGGCTGGGTCTGCAAAGGCTTTTAGCGTTAACAACATCCGGGGATCCCGATTCAACTTCCACTTAGCCGGATCATATAAAGGCGATTGGGTAATTGGCAGACCATCAGTGCATTCAAATGCATTGACCAATTCCTGGCGTGGATTCCATATTCCATGCCACTCTATTCTAATGTCCTGCTGACTGGAATTGTCGGGGTTGAGATACCTTGTTGAGAACATGATTTCCGGATTCTTGTCTTGACCCGCTGCTAAAAACAAATTCTTGTAGTTGTCGTAGAGACTAAATTTTCCGTCTGTCATAACCTGTTGGGCTGCAGTTGCTGCGCCAGCCCAATCTTGTTGAAATAATAATACCCGGGATTTAAGAGCTAACGCCGAACCTTTTACTGCATGTCCATCATAAGCTGTATTTGGAAGACTAGAAATAGCAATTTCCAGGTCAGCAAGCACTTGTGCTATAACCTCTTGTTTGGTACTTTGCTTAATTTCTGCCTCCTCGATAGTGACGGGTTTGGTATAAATTGGTACTCCGCCGTAAAAATCTGAAAGCGTAAAGTAGAATAATGCTCTTAAAAAAAGAACCTCTCCCTTGTACTCAGTCTTATTGGCATCGGTTATTGGTACCTTGTCAATATTTTCAAGAAAAAAATTACTGGTAGCAATACCCTGGTAACAATCGTTATAAACATTGGCAAGAAGGCCTCCTGAGGTTGCTTCCATCTGTCCTAAGGCAAAGGTGCCTGTTGAGCCGGCACCTAAACTCTGGCCTCCTTCACATGCATCTCCAGCCATAATATCAAGAGCCATAACACCTTCGAAATTAAAAGTATTACAGTTAAGCCTGGCATAGCAACCGGCCAAAGCCAAGTCGGCATCGTTTTGGGTTTTCCAAAATGTGGGACCGGAGATTTGGTCGAGTGGATTTTTATCCAAAAAGCCTTTTTTACACGACATAAAAGAGAAAGCAACAAATCCAATCATTAAACTTCTGATAGCGATATTTTTTATATACTTATTCATAGTCTTATTTTTTAAAGTTTAACCTTTATTCCCAAAGTGTACGTCACTAATTGTGGATAAGCTTCAAACCAGCCGGTATTGGCCTTTTCAGGATCAGATCCCGGCCACTTAGTGACGGTTATCATGTTGTCTCCTGATAAGTAAACGCGGAGGTTTTGAAATCCGATCTTCCGGGTAATACTACCGGGAATATTATACCCTATAGCAAGATTTTTCAATCGTACATAAGATGCATCAAGCAACCAGTAGGTGCTACGGGTACCGGTTACAGGGCCATAACCGGAGATATACATTGCCGGATACTTATTGGTAGAACCTTCTCCTGTCCACCTATGCTCTACAAAATCAACCGGAGGAGGGGAGCCCTGTATGTAAGGCGTTAATCCCCAGGTTAATCCCTGAGTAGAGGCTTTTAACCCGTAAACGCCTTGAAAGAATGCACTTAGATCGAAGTTTTTCCAACTGAGATTGATGCTCCCGCTATAATTAAACTTAGGGTAAGCACCCGGAACAACAACACGATCTTTGGAATCAATGATGCCATCTGAATTCGCGTCTTTATATTTCAGATCACCTGGTTTCGGATTAAACGGATGCTTCGCTGATTTATCAATTTCGCCCTGGTTCTGGAAGATTCCGTCCCATTGAATTAAGTAAAAAGAATTAAATGGAAGTCCGACCTGAACGGTTGTATTCCCATAAGAAGGCGAGAGTATCCTGAGAACTTCATTTTTATAATGAGAAAGAATCAAACTTACATTATATCTGAAATCGCCTATTTGTTTTGCAGTGCCGACTTCGAGATCAAATCCTGTATTTCTCATTTTTCCGTAGTTTACGGTAGGAGCAGATAACCCTATACTTGCCGGCACCGGTATATTATAAAGTATGTTGTCGGTAACTTTGTTATACAAATCGAAAGTTGCTGTGAACAATCCGTTTTTTATATCGAGATCTATGCCCAAATCAGTAATAGTAGTCGTTTCCCATTTCAGCGATTTATCTACCATACGGTTCATATATGCTCCTGGATAGGCCGTATTGAACGGATATGAGGTAGTCGATAAAACTTCCTGATATGGATAGGTACCTACATTCTGGTTGCCTAACTTACCCCATGACCCCCTTATTTTCAGGTTTTGGACCCATGCGACATTTTTCATGAACGGCTCTTCTGAAACCCTCCAGCCTGCTGATAATGAAGGAAAGAATCCCCAACGTGTAGATGGGGCAATTCTGGAAGTTCCATCATAACGTCCGTTGGCTTCAAACAGATATTTCTCTTTGAAGTTATAATTTACGCGGCCAAAAAACGACCTTATGGCCCATTCGCTAGCCGTACCGGAGGTAGTTTGCCCTAACGCGGACCCTGCGTTTAGTTCCTGGAGATCAATCGTGGGAAACGTAACTTTAGTCCCGCCGAGACTTCTGGATATATTTGATTCCTGGTTATAACCAGCCAATACATTCACATGGTGGTTTTCGTTAAAAGTCTTATGATAATCTAAAGTTGAATAAAAAGTATTCAGAAGGTTTGTGCCCCAGTTATCCTGAACACCAAGTGACTGTGGAGAATTATTATGCGCAAAAGAACCATCTTTGAAAAAATAGTTGTTAACAGCATGTTCATGGTTTTTGACAGAACTATAGTCAAAAGCAATTGCACCTTTGGAGTACCAGGTCAAATCCTTAAATATTTTTGCTCCTGCATAAAATTGTGGCGCCACACTGTATCGAACCTCAGACTTATCTCCACTCACATCTTGTGCATCCGGATTTCTTACCGTCCATTCACCTATTTCGTTACTGTATCTCGCTACGTATCCGGTGGTCCCGTCGGGAAGTGTCATAGTAGGAGTATAGTTTGGCGCAGCACCATAGATAGCGAGAATTTGGTAGTCCACCGAATTATCCCACGTGGGTTCGATTATGTCCTTTTTTACAAATGGGATATCACCGCCTATTGTAAGCCATTCTTTTACTTTTGTTTCAGCGCTAAGACGGGCATTATATTTTTTAAATCCATATAAACTAGTGATACCTGGCTGATCATAATAGCCCAGAGACAAATTAAAAGTTGATTTCTCATTTCCACCTCCAATATTTACGGATTGATTGTTGGCAATAGCGGTTTTGAAGCAATGGTCAATCCAGTTAAAATTGGGATAGTGCACCGGATCGTTTGGGTGATTTCTAAATCCATCAATATCTGCCTGGGTAAAGTAAGGGGTTTGTCCGGATCTGACCCTGCCCTCATTCCAAAATTCCATGTAATCAGCAGAATTGCTCAACAATTTGGGTAACCTGGTTGCACTTTGAGCCTGAACACTACTATTTAATGAAATGGTTGGTGCTCCTGCTTTACCTTTTTTAGTAGTTATGAGGATAACTCCATTAGCAGCACGGGCGCCATAAATGGCGCTTGAAGCTGCATCTTTCAGAACAGAAATTGATTCTACGTCATTCGGATCGAGATTGGTCATATCACCATTTACTCCATTAATCAGAACCAGAGGATCACTTCCCGCACTACTAAATGTACCAACACCCCGAATTCGTAACGTGTTACCCTCATTTCCGGGCTTTCCATAAGCTGAGGAAACCTGAAGGCCGGGAATTTTGCCTTGTAATAGATTCTGAACATTAGTACTGGGACGTTTAGTAAGTTCCTGAGCACTTATGGTAGATATGGAGCCAGTAAGATCCACTTTTTTCTGGGTCCCATACCCCACTAATACTACTTCATCGAGGGCGCCGGATGCGGATTGTAATTGAATTTTAAAATTTGATTGACCGGATATACTCACTTCTTGTGTTTTCATTCCAACATAAGAAAATACCAGCGTTTTTACATTCCCAGATGCTTGAATGATAAATGAACCATCGGCTTCTGTAAGAGCTGTTACATTAGTTCCCTTTACCTGCACAGTAACACCAGCCAATGGATCATTTTCTGGACCATTTACAGTCCCCTTTAAATTTTTTGTTTGAGCCAACGCAATAACACAGACAAGAAAAACCGGAATAATGGTGAGAAATAGCTTTTTTTGGAGTCCCATAATATTAATTTTTAGATACCAAAAGTCTTTTCTTTAAAATAAAATACAGTTGCCTATATTATCGTGTTTATAAACGATTTTACCCATCTTCCCCTAATTCTTTATTTTGGTACCATCTATTCTTCCTATTTTTATAGAGGATCCCATTGAAAACTACTGAGAGTACTGCTAAGTTTTAATATCTATGTTAGATTTGAGGAAGCTAAAACGCTGACTAAGATGCATAACGCAAGCTGCAGAATTGTGATCAGTTAATGACATTGGATCAGGATGACAAAGTGAGAGGTACCCCCTATTTCAGCTATTTTGAAATTAATTATAATCACTATTAAATCCTCTATCATTGAAACCGGAATTAATCATTGACGCGCCCATAATAGACACCAAACAGATATGGATAAAAAAGGTTAGTAAACCTCATTTTGACCATCCATTTCATTTTCATCAGTTTTGTGAACTGGTGTGGGTGGAAAAGAGCTTTGGAAAAATAATAGTAGGTGATTACGCAGGAATTTTTTCAGAAGGAGAATTGATCATGGAAGGCCCGGAATTACCACATTTGTGGAGATGTGATGACATCTTTTACACGCCGTCAAATAATTTACATACAAATGCATACGCCCTATATTTTCCGCCTGACATTATCCAGAATATAACAGATCACCAGGAAAGTATCGTATTGTTTGAAGGATTACTAAACAAAGCACAAAGAGGATTGCGCTTTTATGGTAAAACCAAAATAACGATAATTGTCTTGTTCCAAAAGATGATTGATAGCGAAGGCCTCGAACAAATGGGATATTTTCTCGAAATTATTCATATCTTAAATAAGACATCAGAATTTGAACACCTTGCGAGTATCAGCTATGAAAATAAATTTGATTGCAATCATGATTTAGACCGGTTTAATGAAGTCTATCAATTTCTCCTAACCAATTTCCGCAGGGAGATTAATTTAATTGAAGTTGCTGAAATTTGCCACCTTACGCCAACGGCTTTTTGTAGGTTCTTCAAAATGAGGTCACAAAAAACATTTATCCGGTTTTTAAATGAGCTAAGAATTAGCCATGCCTGCAAGCTTTTGCAGAACGAAAATTATTCGGTAATGGATGCATGCTATGAATCAGGTTTTAATACTCCCGTTAATTTTTTTAAATTTTTTAAAGTTATTACCAGGAAAACACCCCAGGAATATCGCAACCATGTGAAAAAAATGGAATGATTATAAACAAGGCCCAAGGGCCAGGAAATAAAAAGCTAGAACACCTGTCTCCTAAAGAGGTAACAAAAACTAAAAAAAGGAATAGATCAATGATCCAAAAATTCAATTGATCAATTCACCCCCAATGGCTCGTGATAACCATTCAATCATCCCACACAACCTGGTGAGTCTGCTTTATAATTCCCATCACAAACACACTCTGTACATGGCCTACATTTTCTATCTCGCTTAATTTATTTACATGAAAATCATAATACGCATTCATATCCTCGCAAACTACTTTGAGCATAAAATCAAATTCCCCTGAAATACTAAAACATTCAATCACTTCATTTAATTCATTGATCGTTTTTATAAATTTTCCCCCAGCATCTTTTCCATGTTGCTTCAGAGAAACATAACAGATCACTGTGAGTCCTTTTTTTACTTTGGTGTGGTTCACTAAAGTCGCATACTGTTTTATGATTCCGGTATCTTCCATACGTTTAATACGTTCGTGAACCGGAGTAGTGCTTAGATGAATTTTTTCAGAAATTTCTTTTACAGTGATTCTCGCATTCTGTTGTAACAAATTTAAAATAGCCATATCTTTTTTATCCGGATGATAATCTATACTTTCTTCTTTTTCTTTTGAGCTGGCCATTTGCATCATTATATTTACACTTATTCTTTTAAAACATGATTTAATACAAATCTATTCTAAAGTTACAACAATCATTAGCATTTTATTCTAATATTAGTACTTTTGCCGTTTAAAAAAATAAACAGTTTAATATGGCATCACTTACAAAAAACACAATTGACTTTAGCCTTAAAAATAAGGTAAAGGATATAAGCCTGGCAGAATGGGGCCGCAAAGAAATAAAATTGGCTGAAGCAGAAATGCCCGGGCTAATGTCATTGAGAGAAGAATTCGGAAAAGAAAAGCCTTTAAAAGGTGCCCGTATAGCTGGCTGTCTTCACATGACCATCCAGACCGCAGTGCTAATAGATACCTTAATTGAATTAGGCGCTGAAGTGAAATGGAGCTCCTGCAATATATTTTCTACACAAGACCAGGCTGCTGCTGCAATTGCCGCAGAAGGTATTGGAGTATTTGCCTGGAAAGGCCAAACCCAGGAAGAAAGCGATTGGTGTATTGAGCAAACTTTGTTTTTCGGAAGTGAAGATCGTCCATTAAATATGATCTTAGATGACGGAGGAGATTTGACTAATATGGTTTTTGATCAATACCCGGAATTAATTCAGCATATAAAAGGCCTTTCAGAAGAAACCACAACCGGTGTCCACAGGCTTTATGAAAGAATGGAGAAAGGCACTTTACCAATTCCTGCAATCAACATTAACGATTCTGTTACCAAATCTAAATTTGATAATAAATATGGTTGTAAAGAAAGCCTGGTTGACGCAATCAGGAGAGCCACTGATATTATGATGGCAGGAAAAGTCGCAGTGGTAGGTGGTTATGGAGATGTGGGTAAAGGTTCTGCTGCAAGTTTACGAGGGGCTGGCGCGAGAGTGATCGTGACAGAGATTGATCCTATCTGTGCGTTACAGGCTGCAATGGATGGATTCGAAGTGAAGAAAATGATTGATGCTGTAAAAGAAGCTGATATCATTGTTACCGCTTCCGGCTGTCGTGACCTGATTACAGGCGAACATTTTAAAGTGATGAAAGATAAAGCCATCGTTTGTAACATCGGGCACTTCGATATTGAAATTGACGTTGCGTGGCTGAATAAAAATTATGGCAACACAAAAGATACCATAAAGCCCCAGGTTGATAAATATACGATTGATGGAAAAGACATTCTCCTGTTAGCCGAAGGACGTCTTGTAAACCTGGGTTGTGCTACAGGCCATCCAAGTTTTGTAATGAGTAACTCTTTTACCAACCAGGTTTTGGCACAGCTTGAATTGTGGCAGCATGCTGATAATTACGAGAACAAAGTATACGTTCTTCCTAAACATTTAGATGAGAAAGTGGCACGTCTGCATTTAAAAAAGATTGGGGTAGAACTTGAGGAACTTTCAACGGCTCAAAGCAGCTATTTAAATATTCCAAAAGAAGGTCCATATAAGCCGGAAATGTATAGATATTAATAATTAAGTCTGCTTTTTTAGCGAAGATTTAAATATAAAATGCACGTCAGAAAACCCCATATCAATGTGGGGTTTTTTGTTTCTTATCTTTTATTATTCATTCAATAAAAAATAAACAATGCGGCATGCAGTGCCTTTACTTGCTGAATTTTTATCTTTTGAAATCCGGACATTTACTGTATGCTGTTTATTTTTTAAATCTCCCGCGAATAAAACATACCACGGAAGATGTAAGTAGGAGCTCCATTGAGTATATAAATCTTTAGATTGATATCTTCCCTCATCAATACTGTATTCAACTATTCCTGCATCGGGTCCCGAAATAATTGCCATACCAACTGCTGTTCCTTTAAATGAAAGCGTTAGTGATGCTCCGGGAGTAGTTGCTTCCAACATCGTTCTGTTAACAAAGCCCTCTCGTGTCTGAACTCCTTCAACAGGCTGCCAGTTTTTTACCAGCTTAAAACCTTGTTGTAAATGTGCC
>JBDTIC010000329.1:0-10011 GCA_039936595.1 Ginsengibacter sp.
AAAGTATCTTCTTCATTCACTAAATTTATTTTTTTATAAACAAAGATGAAGTTAAAAAAACGAATGGTTCTATTTGGATGTCACTGGTTGGTGACGAGCAACCTGCCGGAGAGAGAGGTACCAACTCCCGAACCAGGTACGCAATGGTTGAAAAGGAAATTTTTGATGTCGTCTTTAATAGTTCTGTTGTTGTTCACATCCTGTAGCCATCTCGAAAGGGCAGAAAATATTTTTCACTACAATGAGCAATCTGGTATAGCGACTCTTGATCCTGCATTCGCCAAAAATCAATCTATTATTTGGGCAATACATCAAATTTATAATACGCTTGTAGAAACCGATGATCATCTTAATATCATCCCTTCCCTTGCAAAAAGTTGGGATATATCTCCTGATAATCTCACCTTCACTTTTCATCTCCGCAACGATGTTTTTTTCCACGATGACGATGCTTTCCCCGGGAGTAAAGGAAGAAAGATGAATGCTGGTGATGTGGTATATAGCTTCAAACGTATTCTTGACAAAAGCACTGCCAGCAGCGGTGCATGGATATTCAATGGCAGGGTTGACACGGTGCAACCATTCAAGGCTATTGACGATACCACCTTTCAACTCAGATTGTTAATACCTTTTCATCCCATCCTTGGAGTAATGAGCATGCAATATTGTTCAATCGTGGCCAAAGAAGTCGTGGTAAAATATGGGAAAGATTTCCGCCGTCATCCCTGCGGTACCGGCGCGTTTGAGTTTGTGGCGTGGGAAGAAGACCAGGCGCTCGTGTTCAAAAGAAATCCCAACTATTTTGAAAAAGACAGTGGCTGTAAAAGTCTTCCTTATCTTGATGGAATCAAAATCACCTTTCTTCAAAACAAGGCAACTGAGTTCCTGGAATTTCAACAAAAGCGGCTTGAATTTATTAATGATGTTGATCCCTCTTTTAAAGATGAAGTGATTACCAAAGGGGGGGTGCTTCGCAAAGAATGGGAAGGAAAAATAGTTCTTCAAAAACATCCTTACCTCACGACAGAATATCTTGGCTTTTTATGTGACAGCAGCCTGGATATTGTAAAAAGCTCTCCACTCAGAGATGTAAGGATCAGGCAGGCAATCAATTATGGATTCAACAGGAGAAGAATGATGCTTTATATCCGCAACTCGATAGGCACGGCTGCTGAAAACGGCTTTGTTCCTGAGGGGTTTCCTTCATTCGATTCTTCTGTAAAAGGTTATCACTATGATCCTGCAAAAGCCATGGCTTTATTAAAAGAAGCGGGTTATCCTAACGGCATAGGTTTACCAGCTATAAAGTTATTGACGGTTCCTGCCTATTCAGATCTCGCGAGTTACATTGCCAATGAATTATTGCAGATAGGAATCAGGATTAATGTAGAAGTAATTCAGAAAAGTTTATTGCTGGAACAAACTGCCAAATCAGAGGCGTTATTTTTTCGCGGTAGCTGGATTGCAGACTATCCTGATGCGGAAAACTTTTTAAGTGTGTTTTACGGTAAAAATCCGGCTCCTCCCAATTATACGAGATATAATAATCTCCAATTCAATCAATTGTACCAGGCCTCTTTATCAGAAAAGAATGATTCGATACGATATAACTTGTATCGTAAGGCCGATCAACTGATGATAAAAGACGCGCCCGTTGTGCCCTTATGGTATGATATGGTCATTCGCCTTGTGCAACCTTACGTGAAAAATTTTCACCCTAACAGCCTTAATTTATTGGAGTTAAGAAAGGTAAAGCTGGAACACCCATAGATATTATTATTGTTTATGTATGTGGGCGACGAGTACATAAAGAAGGCACAGGGCTCGCAATTTCCTGCATAACGAGTCAGAAAAAAGCTAAATTTTCGTTATTCGATAGTGAGACAAATAAATAAAATGTATTTTAGCAATTCTTACCTTTTAAAAACACTTAATGGCGGCTATACTTTTATTTTTTTTCTCTCATTGGTTTCTTTCATTATTCTTTCATTCATTTTTTTTACACAGGTTTGCTTCGCACAAGATGTTTACCACTTCAAAAAGATGGGAAAATGCTTTTTATGCAATGACCTGGATCACACAAGGATCATCTTATCTGGTGCCGAGGGCCTATGCTGTAATGCACCGCATGCACCATGCTTATAGTGATACCGAAAAAGATCCTCATTCTCCCCATTTCTTTAAAGATATCTGGCATATGATGTTACATACTGCATCTATTTACAAAAGTTTTGTAACTGGAACTGATTTACCTGACGCCCAATTCACCAAAGAATATCTTCCTGTTTGGGAAAAACTTGATAAAATAGGTAGCCACAATATCACCCGGTTATTATTTGCCGTCTTCTACACTTCCTTTTATATTATTTTTGCTCCCAACCTTTGGTGGTTTTTATTATTGCCCGTACACTTTTTAATGGGCCCAATCCAGGGAGCCATCGTAAACTGGTTTGGCCATAAGATGGGTTATTCCAACTTTGACAATGGTGACCATTCAAAAAATACTACACCCTGGGGCTTTTTTTTGTTAGGGGAATTGTTCCAAAATAACCATCATTACAAAGGGACTGATCCAAATTTTGCCAAAAAATGGTATGAGTTTGATGGAACGTATCAAATAATGAGATGCCTTCATGTCATGAGGATCATACAGTTGAAACCTGCATTAACAGAAGCAAACCCCGAAAGTTGACTTTATGAAAAATATTACAGGACGGTAATCGTGAACCGTTTTAATAATTTTATTCTATTAGTCAAAGACTTTAATTTAGGTTAATTCTTACTCCCACCTGTGGGATAAGCATATCCGTTCTTGAACTTTTTTCTTCAAAAGACGCATCACCGTTACCATCTATGTATGGATTTGTCAGGTACCTGGTATAGGTTCCTATTAAATAGCCCACTTTTAATTCAAGCCCAATTTCATTTCGTTTATTTAAAGAAATATCCAAACCACCTGCACCTCCATAAGAGACCGCCCAGTGTGCTTTGGAGGAATTAGAATAAGAAGAATTGTAACTGCTGTAAAAAGTGAGCCGCTCTACTTCCACGGTTGAGAAAAATACATTCCATCCTCCGGTAACATCAAGGAAGGGTTTTATTTTTTGGGGTTTTGCAGATTGAAAGCGGATAAGAAACATCAGGGATACAATGTTATTGGTAGCATCTACTCTGAAGTCATCGTAAGAACCATAAACATACCCGGAAAAATATTGAGTAGCCCTGCCTCTTTCCTGCATGCCTATATCAATACCTACTTTAACAGGCATTTCTGATGGACGATAAAGGGCATTCAATCTCAAGCCAAAGCCTAGATCACTGTTTGTTGTTTTATATTCTCCCTGCGGGACAGATAATTGTAAAGTGGGTGACAGCGTAAATTTTTGAGCTAAAGCCCCAAAACTTATCAAAGTAAAAACGACCCAGAAAAGTATACTTTTCATAACTATTTATTGAACGACTGGTTAAATCTATTTGAAATTTTTTTTAAGCGTAGCCCACACTGCGCTGATGATACTTTCTTCATATTGCAATGGTCAAAATATTGAGTTTGTGTACCAGCAATTAATATAAAGTGAGGCAGCGCCAAATTTGTTGAATTTTTCGTTGATTCAGTATTCAATTATAAAAAGTAATCCCTGCCTGATGGTCCAATTGCACTGTAGATAAAAATGAATGTGTTTGCTTTAATCTAAAATTATTTTTTATCAATACTTATTCATCCTTTATCACCTTACTGTTAATCTTCTTAAAATGGTCCTTATCAAATTTCATCACCTTCCTGTCGTAGGTCATTATGCCATTTACTTCTATTTCTACATCCGTCGTTTGTGTATAAACCGCAGCAGCCAGGCCTTTCTTTTTTAATTGCATCAGGCTGTCCATCATCACATCGTATTTTTCATGAAGAGCTGATTCAGATTGAGACGTTTTAAAATGATTAGGAGCTTTGCTAAAATCGGTGAGCCAGATATGATCTTTTACTACTAATGCCTGTCCCCCAAATTCTCCCAATACGGAAGCCCTGTCACTAGTCACCGGGAACATTCCCGGTCCCGGATAGTCGTGCTTATCATACATGTCTCCTGTATTACGATCTGACCAACCGGTGGTTGCATTTACCAACCTGGTCGGATCTAATTTTTTGGTTAACTCTGCTATGGCTGCTGTTTCAAACTGTCCCCAACCCTCGTTAAAAGGAACCCATGTAACGATGGATGGATGATTGTAATGTTCATCGATCAGATTCTTCCATTCTTTTTTAAAATTGTAGGCGGATTGTGCTACTCTTTCAATATCCGGATCCTTGGGCTGAATGTGTTTATCTCCACTCGGCATATCCTGCCACACGAGCATACCTATTTTATCACACCAGTAATACCAGCGTTGAGACTCTACTTTTACATGCTTCCTGATCATATTAAAGCCCCAATCCTTTGTGGATTGAATATCAAATTTCAAAGCCTCATCTGTAGGTGCCGTATAGATGCCATCAGGCCAGAAACCCTGGTCCAACGGGCCAAACTGAAATAAAGCTTTATTATTTAAAAACAACCTGGGTACTCCTTTATCATCTTTCCCCAAACTTATTTTGCGCATACCAAAATAGCTTTTTACTTCGTCTACTTTTTGTCCATTATGATATAAGGAAACAATGAGATCATATAAAAATGGATCATCAGGAGACCAGAGTTTCATATTTCCTATCTGTAATGTCAAAGGCTCATTTAAAGTACCTTTTGTCTCTGAAACTTTTTTACCATGATCAAAGGCAATGGCCCTGACAGAATAACCGGTTGCCTGATCAGTTGCTGAAACAATCACTGAAGCAGTTTTAGCATCCATATCAGGAGTGATCTTTAAATGTTCAATGGCATTCTGAGGTACGGTCTCAAGCCATACTGTTTGCCAGATGCCGGTGGTAGAGGTGTACCAAATACCCCGTGGATTCAGAGTTTGCTTGCCTATGGGCTGAAACCCTTTATCAGTTGGATCCCATACCTTAACCACTATTTGCTGCTGACCTTTCCGAAGTGCAGACGTAATGTCAAAGGAAAAAGCATCGTAGCCACCCTGGTGGGTTCCTACTTTCTTGCCATTGACCCATACGGTAGTTTTCCAGTCCACAGCGCCGAAGTGCAGTAATAACTTTTTGTTCGGCAGGTTAGTGGCGGTGAAAGTACGTTGATACCAAAGTATTTCTTCAGGTCCAACCGCTTTTTTAACCCCGGACAAATCTGATTCAATGGCAAATGGAACCAATATTTTCCCCTGCCATTCTGTAGGTTTATCCTTCAGTATGGGGGTGATTGCATAATCCCACAGCCCGTTTAAATTTTGCCATCCTTCACGCACCATTTGCGGCCGCGGATAATCAGGAAGTACCTTTTCAGGATTTACTTTATTCGTCCAGGGCGTTGTCAATGTTCCCTTGACCGGTTTCCATGATGTTTGTCCATTTGCTATATTCAGGGATGCGAACACGTATAATGCAAGGGAATAAATGATTTTTTTTCTCATTTGAAATATTTGGGTTAAAAAAGTAAATAGTTATTTCGTCGCTGTAATAAGAGGGCTCTAAAATACTTTATTCTTTTCAGGAAGACTTAAAAAAATCTGAGGAATTCTATCAGGTAACGTATTTACAGTTCTCATCATGCCCGCCATTTGGGCATTGCTTCCCTCTAATTGATAAACTGTTGAGACAAGCGTCTGACAATGTCGGGTTTTCTTTGCAAGATTGACGTACCTGACAATATCAGTCTGATATCATACAGCAAAATGCCGGACCCGTCTTCATTCATTAACGACTTCCATTTAATATTAAGGATAGCTTGCAGGCATATTGTTTTTAAAAAGCAAAGTTATTTTTTAATTATTGGCAATCCCTTGTAGCCATTTCAGATTAGACATTACAATAAATGGCTACATCAAATGAACGCATACGCTACCAACAACTTACTGCGAGATATCAAAAACAGCCTCTACCTTTTTTGGCTGAGGATTATTACTGACAGGGTGTGGTTTCAGATCAATGAAGATGATTCTATTGCCGTTAATGGTAGTATCGCTAGGGTAGCCCAGATCAGGAAAACCTTTTAGAGACATAACGAACTGGTGTGAATTACCCCTTTCAGAAAAGGTGACTTCTATCAGAGCTGTACCCTGCCATATACATTCTACATCCTTTGGGCACCGGCTATCTGTCAGCAAAGAGTCGAAACAAATATTGGGATCCGCTGCCTGCTGTGTACATTCGTGAAGCGCAACAATCTTCTCATTACCGGTTTCAATATTTGCTTTTGTGCATGCCGTAAAAAGAACGACTAATCCGATTATAGCTAACGCTAACGATATTCTGTTTTTCATAATTTTTTTTTATTTATAAGTTGACAACTACAATTTGAATTTCGTTGCATTGAGTGCAAGATAAAAATTAGGAATTAAGATTAGAAGGAAAATGGCATTCCTGTCGTCGGTTTTAGAAAGCGTTGTTTTTTTTAAACTCCAGATTAAACTGGGGATAAAATTTTATCCCTACCTTTATCTTAAGTTAAATAGATAAAATGCCTACACTTTTTATTCTTTTCGGTTTACGGTTTTATTTCTATTCAGAAGAACATTTTCCTATACACATTCATATTGAAAATGCTGACGGTAAGGCGAAATTTAATGTTGAACCGGAAATTGTCTTGGTCTATAACAAGGGTTTAAATCAAAAAGATTTGAGGCTTGCCGAAAAAATTATTTATGAAAATAGAGAAATTATAATAACACGTTGGAATGAATACCACGGTAATTAAATCAAATAAAATGAACACAATTAAAAAAATATGGTTTGAAAGAAATCGGATTTATATGGAAACCAACAATAGCGAAACTTATAGTCGTCCTTTGGAGGCATTTCCAATTCTAAAAGCAGCAAATGATAAGCAACGTAAAAGTTATAAAATAGGAAAAGATAAAATCGATATCAGGTGGGATGAATTGGACGAAGACATTCATATCAATAGTTTCTTTAGCTCTGCTGAACCGGATGTTAACAATGCAGTGGCCCGAACATTAAAACAGTTTCCCGAAATAAATATTTCTGCATTGGCAAATCAAATAGGGATCAATAAAAGCCTTCTTGCGAAATATATTTATGGAATTAAAAAACCATCCGATGGACGTAAAAAAGAAATCGAAAAAGCGTTACACGTTCTTGGCGAGAAACTACTGTCCGTAGAATTGTGAATTAAGACCAAAACTTTTAAAGGTTCCGGGATACTTTGAAAGGATTAATGTAAAGGAAGAAATTTTTCAACCGAATAATCAAAGCGTCATCTTCAACTTGCTACTATCAATTCTCAACTTATCCTAACTTTGCTCAAAAATTTCGTACCCTTAAATAGATGAAATTATTTCCTGAAACTGCGCCACAACAATTAGAATTTGATAAAATAAAATCACTGCTTACTGCACATTGCCGTTCGGAGTATGCACGTAACAAGGCAAAAGATTTAAGAATTCATACCCATAAAAAATTTATAGAACCCCAGCTTCTGCAAACCCATGAATACAAATTGCTTTTTGAAAACCATTTGTATTTTCCGGACGACGCAGTATTAAACCTTTCCAAAGAACTAAAATTACTGAGCATTGAAGCTTCTGTACTTTCAGGGGAACAATTTTTACAAATAAAAAAGTTGGCGAATGCTATCAACCAGTTATTTCGGTGGTTTACGCCGGATAGAAAGATCGCCTATCCTTCTCTGGCATTGATTATTGAAGAGACTTATTTTGAGAAAACCATTGCACTTTTAATCGATGAAATCCTGGATGAATACGGCATTGTAAAAGACAGCGCTTCGGAAAAGCTTGCTGACATCAGGATGTCTTTATACAAAAAGAGAATAGAACTTAAAAGAGTATTTGCCCGAATTGTAAGCAAATTAAGAAAGGAAGGTTACCTCACTGATATTGAAGAGAGCTTTATGAATGGAAGAAAGGTGCTGGCTGTTTTTGCGGAGCAGAAAAGAATGGTGAAAGGAATTCTGCATGGGGAAAGCGACAGCCGCAGGACCGCATTTATAGAACCGGAAGAAACTACTCATTTGAACAATGATATTCTTTCGTTGGAAAATGAAGAGCGCAAAGAAGTGTATGTGATCCTGCAACGACTTACCACAAAGATGCGGGCGTATCATTCACTACTCGATATTTATCACCAGATCATCGGGGAATATGATTTCGTGAGGGCTAAAGCCAGGATGGCGCTGGAGTACCATGGATGCCTTCCTGCCCTGCAGGATCAACCAACCATTAAGCTGGTAAACGCTTTTCACCCGCTTCTTTTTATTTATAATGAAAAACTAAAAAAACCTACTATCCCCGTAAATCTTTCTTTAGATGATAAGAACAGAATCCTGGTAATCAGCGGGCCTAATGCCGGAGGCAAAACGGTTACCTTAAAAACCGTTGGCCTTTTACAAATGATGCTCCAGTCAGGTCTGTTGGTTTCATGTAGCCATGACAGTGAGTTTGGCATTTTTAAACAATTGATGATCCATATCGGCGATACGCAAAGCCTCGAATTTGAACTTAGCACTTATTCCTCCCATCTCATCAACATGAAATATTTCATGGAGAATGCCAATGGGAAAACTTTATTCTTTATAGATGAACTGGGTAGTGGCAGCGACCCTAACCTTGGTGGAGCCTTTGCCGAAGTAATCATGGAAGAGCTGGCCAGGAAACATTCTTTAGGATTGGTAACCACTCATTACCTGAACCTGAAAGTGATGGCCAACAAAGTAAACGGCATCATCAATGGAGCGATGGCCTTTGATGAAAAGAACCTGCAACCCCTGTATCAACTCATCATCGGGAAACCCGGCAGCTCTTATACTTTCTCCATTGCAGAACGTATCGGATTGCCACAGCATCTCATCAGTAAAGCCAGGAAATTAGTAGATGAAGATCATTTTTCTCTTGATAAATTACTCAATAGTACAGAGCAGGATCAGCAACAAATACAGGCGGAAAAGAAGAAGCTTGACATACTTTTAAAAGAAAATGAGAAGCTGCAAAAGGAAATGCAGCAGGTGATTCAAAAACAAAAGCACCAACAGCAAGTAGAACTATTAAAGGAGCAAAACCAGATCAACGAAGCGAAACTTATTTACCTGAAAGAAACAGACCGTAAGCTTAAAACGCTTTTAATAGAATGGAGAAAAACCGACGATAAAAGCAAAGTGATCAAAATGATGCAGGCGCTGCTTTTTAAACAACCAGAGAAACAGATCCTTAAAAAGAAGCAACAGAAAATTGACAGTAAATATATTGAGAGTAATGAGTCTGTGAAGCAGGGTGACAAAGTAATCATGACTGCTAATCGACAGGTAGGTATCGTCACGAACATCCGTGGAAAGAAAGCCATAGTGCAGGTTGGTGCAGTGCCTATTACAGTGGGTATTAGCGATTTAATGGTAGTGAAAGATAGGGTAGTGGAGGAGTAGCTTAACAACGACCACGATTTATTTCTGGCAAATAGGTTAAGTGGAGGGCGTTTATTATTTATCTATGGTTGAGCCATGCCACTTGCTGTTTAGAAGCATGGCTTTGTCCGATAATATCTTTGTAGAGTTCCGGCCGTCTTGCGTTGATGTATCTGTGTCCGCCTGCCTGGATCAGCTTTTCAGGAGTAATTATAGCTGTGACAAAACTATCATCAAACGAATGACATTCGGCGAGAATGTCTCCAAAAGGGTCTATGATCATCGAACAGCCATTTTTCAACTGATCATCGTCCATGCCGATTGGATTGGAAAATACCACATATATTCCATTATCGTAAGCTCTTGAGGGCAACCATTTCATCAGCCACGCGCGTCCTTTCATTCCGTCAAATTCTAAACGCAAAGAGGTGGGGTCTGCTTCGCGGTTTGCCCAAAGTTGCGGATCAACAAATCCCGCTCCCGGCCTGGAAGAAGGCGTGCACATGGTAACATGCGGCATGAAAAGGATATT
>JBDTIC010000330.1:0-2707 GCA_039936595.1 Ginsengibacter sp.
TCAATCTTTGTATCAGGAATTTCCTGTTGTAAAATGTTTGCATATCTTTTTACGACGCGCTCAGGAAGATGTATGATACTTAATTTCTTTTGAAGAAGGTCATATACCGAAATTAGTTCATCCTTATAATCAATATTTTTGGTGGGATCGATGCCTGTGAGTTCAATTATTTTCTCTACGATATCTTTCTTATTTTCCGGAATGATTCCAATTGAGTCTCCTGGCTTATAAACAACATCCTCTGCTTCTATTTCAATATGATTGGTTTGCTTCAGGCTACCTATGTCATTAAGATTGATGTTGGCCAGCAGCCTTCCGGTATATATTTTTTTGCCAGTTGATTTTTTTACCGGTGTCGATGGTGCTGGTGTAATAGAGGTTTCAGGGGATTCGCTTAAAGCTTCGAATACTTTGCTAAGCCACTCTTCTGCCCCGGGTTCAAAATCAATGTCGCATTTTTGTAAAGGTGCAATACGGGCACCTCCCAGTTTATTTAATTGGGCATCCACATCTTCACCAGCTTTACAAAACAGGGGATAAGATGAATCACCTAAAGCCAACACACTATATTTTAATTTGGAAAGATTAAATCCATTCTGATGTACATGGTCGAAAAATTTCCTTGCAGTGGCGGGAGGTTCACCGTCTCCATGGGTACTGATGATCGTTAAAAAATATTCCTCTTTGGTAAGATCATTTAATCTATACTGATCAAGACTTTGAACCTTAGCGTGTATGCCCTGCTTTTTTGCCTTTGCAGCAAACTCTGTTGCCAGTTTTTTTGAATTGCCGGTTTCAGTAGCGTAAGTAATCGTTATTTTATTAACACTTGTTTTCTTTACAACAGGCTCTGTGTCTTTAGTGTCGTGTTTTGAGAGTATACCATTAAGATAACCGTTTACCCAAATAAGTTCATCGTGGGTTGAAGTGCTTATAAGATCTTGTAGAGTTTTTAATTTGTGTTCAACTAACATTTTTATGCAATTTTTCAGGTTGGGTTATGGAGATTACAGGACTTGTTATTGGTTTAAAATAATATTCATTTGTAGGGTTGTTTTCAAGCCATTTGTATTTTTCGTGAAGCGCTACTACTCTGCCAATGATGACCAGGGAAGGAGAAATAAATGTTTGGTTACTGTATTTTTTGTCGAAGTCATATAAACTGGTAATGTGTACATTTTGAAATGGCGTAGTTGCCTGTTCTATGATAGCTAATAGTTTACTTTTGTGTATATGATTAGCTGTTAACTTTTCAACTACTTTAGGTAACGTTTCAGAAGACATATAGAAAACGAGCGTATCGTCTGAATTAGCCAATTCTCTCCAAAAATCATCCGTAATCACATCTGATTTATAGTAGGTAAGAAATCGAACTGAAGTAGCATAGTGCCTGGCGGTAAGTGGAATTCCCGCGAAAGCTGCCGCTCCAAGAGCGGCAGTAACTCCGGGGATTACTTCATAGGGAATATTGTTGGCGGCCAAAGTTTCCAATTCGTCGAGGATATTGGAGAAAATAGAAACATCTCCCCCCTTTAAACGGACTACTAATTTTCCTGATAGCGCAGCCTGGACCATTAAAACATTAATCGTTTGCTGAGGAGTAGAAATACCTCTCCTGCACTGCTTTCCTACATGGATTATTTCTGCATGGGGGCTTACGTATTGCTTTACTATATCATTGCTTACCAGCCTGTCAACCAGCACCACCTCTGCTTTTTGCAGGTAATGAGCTGCTTTTACGGTGATGAGATCAGGGTCACCGCAGCCGGCTCCGGCGAGAATCACTTTTCCTGTTTTTGATCGTTGGGTCATAATTAGTCTACTAATTTAGTAGGATATTTAGGTAAAAAAAATTAGATTGCTATTGAATCATACAGGCACCGACTGTTACACAGCTTGTTTCGTCAATTAAAATCGCACCCCCATTTTGTCTTGATTTTTTATAAGAGTCAAATGCAACAGGAGAAGCGGTCCTGATAGTAACTTTAATGATGTCATTGAGAGCTGCTTTTTCCGGGGAATATTCTTTCTCCAGGGTGTTTACATCCAATTTATATTCAATCTCTTTTACAATTCCTTTCACTACACGACTGTTAGTTTGTAAAAGATATTTATTGCCAGGTAGTAAGGGCTTGTTATCCATCCAGCAAACGAGCGCTTCAAATTCCTGCTCAAGTTTTGGTTGGTTATTTACGGGAACGATCATATCGCCACGGCTAATGTCTATGTCATCTTCAAGATGGAGTATGATGCTTTGACGCGCCGAGGCATTATCCACTTCTTTGCCATTTCTTTCTATAGCACTGATCGAACTTTCGGTGCCTGAAGGCAAAACAACTACCTTATCCCCCTTGTGATATATCCCGCTGATCACTTTGCCTGCATAGCCCCTGTAGTCATGTAGTTCAGGCGCTTGCGGACGGATCACATATTGCACTGAGAATCTTGCATCGCTTAGATTAATAGCAGAATCCAGTTTTACATTTTCTAAATAGTGCAACAGAGATTCGCCGTCATACCAATGACATTTCTCAGATCGTTCAACGATATTATCACCATTCAATGCACTGATTGGGATGAACTTTACGTCCTTTAATCCGAGTGATTTTGCCACTTTCTGATAGTCAATAACAATATTGTTGTACACATCTTCCGAATAGTCGACGAGATCCATCTTATTAACAGCGACTACCACATGTGGAATATT
>JBDTIC010000331.1:0-4887 GCA_039936595.1 Ginsengibacter sp.
TCGATGGCAACACTTCCAAAAAGTATTTTTTGAGTCGTCCTGTCCCTTTTTAACCCAACAAATATTAAATGTTCAAACGATTCTTCTAGATGTTCAGGCAAAGTAAACTGTAATTGGTTTTCAGAAACTGAATAGGATACTGAATCTAAAGACGGCAATACGGAATTGGCCAATTCTTCTAGCTTGCGTGATGCTTCTTTATTAGTTTGCCAGGTAGCACTTTTTTTGGTTTGACTTTCAGCAAATGCCGGTATTACTACTATTGATTGATTTACGAGTAAAAGTTCAGCATTTTTCTGCAGACTCCAATTATAAGCATACTTTAATAAGTTACCGGAATTTTCTGAAAAGTCTATAAGAATGATAAATCTTTGCTTCATTCGACTAAGTTGTGTTTAGGTAGGGGAAGAATATTTAAGCATTCTTTTACTTTTTTAAAGTCATCCTCATTGGCCGACAAAACAACTAACTTGTCGTTGACTTCGATAACGGTAGCGCCACCCGGAACTACATATTCGTCGCCTCGTTTGATCATTGAGATGAATGTATTTTCAGGAAAACCTAAATCTACAATCTTTTTATCCACGGCATAGCAACCTGGCCTAACTTCAAATTCTTTCATTGATTTTTTGGGAATATCAAAAATGATTTTGTCCGTTTCAGTAACAGGCTTTTCTTCTTGCGGTAAGGCAACATGTAACCATTTTGCAACAATTGGAAGGGTTGTTCCCTGGATCAATACAGAAGTTACGGAAATGAAGAATACGATATTGAATATCATATCTGCTTTGTCAATACCTGCCAACAGAGGATAGGTGGCAAAAACTATTGGCACAGCTCCACGTAATCCTACCCATGAAATGTAAAACCTCCTTCTCAATTTCATCTTAAAGAATACTAAACTGATAAATACGCTTAGAGGCCGTGCAACAATAATTAGAAACAATGAAATAAGAAGCCCGATACCGAATACAGGTAGTATATGCGAAGGGAAAACAAGTAAGCCTAAAGTAAGGAACAAAACAATTTGCATGAGCCACGCTAAACCGTCAAACATTCTTAAAATCGTTTTCTTATGTATCAGATCCTGGTTGCCCAAATAAATAGCACATATGTAGATAGCGAGAAAGCCATTGCCTCCTACAAAATCCGTAGTGGAAAATGTGATAAACATCAGGGCACTCACCAACACAGGATAAAGTCCTTCAAAGTCAAGATTGACTCTGTTTATTATAAGTTTACTTAGTTTTCCAAATACAAACCCAGCTATTCCTCCCAAAAACATTTGTCGCAGGAACAAAGAGATCACTGAACTGATACTTTGTTCAGGATTGATTACCAAAGTCAAAAAAACAATGGTAAGCACATAAGCCATAGGGTCGTTACTTCCGCTTTCTAATTCTAAGGTCGGTCTAAGGTTAGATTTTAAGGCAAGGCTTTTTGAGCGTAAAATCGAAAATACTGCTGCCGCATCTGTCGATGAAATGATAGAGCCTAACAGCATACTTTCGTAAATAGTAAAGTCTGTCACTAACCATACGAAGGTACCGATTGAAAGGGCAGTAAGTAGAACTCCTAGAGTTGATAAAACAATTCCTTGCCGGAATATTGGTTTTACTGCGGTCCAGTTTGTGTCAAGGCCGCCCGAGAACAGAATAAAATTGAGGGATACAATACCGATAAATTGGGCAAGTTTAGGATCATTAAAATGGAGGCCGCCTATACCATCGGAACCTGCTAACATTCCAATTGCCAAAAAAAGTAACAATACAGGGACGCCAAATTTATAAGAAGTCTTACCTGCAATGATGCTTATAAAAAGCAAAAGGGAACCAAATAATAGTATATTTTCAATCGTTAGATTCATTGTTTTCTGATGTAACAGCTGACCTTACAAATATAGTTTACTTATAGTGTTGTTACTGTCGGCTAAATAGTTTGATATTTTATGGATTCTTCTTTATTTGCACAAATACATAAACTCTTCGATTTCCAAAATTTTCTTTCAAGCTCCAAATCAATGAAGATTTTGATCATTGCAGCAAGACGTGCTACTTGTATTGATCCTGACTGTTGGAAAGTGGACGAATTCAGACGTTTTAATAACAGGATATGTAGAAGTGTAATTGAAATATCCGCCCAATCGATTTGAAATCGGAAGCTGATTTTAAATAATTTACCAGTAACAAATCGGGTTTTAAATTCTTCCAGTTATATACTGTATTTTAATCATAACTATTCAAGTCGGTTGTATCAAATACTACTCTCAGCACTTTCCCTGGTTTCAATTCCCATAATTGCATGAGATCTTTTATCTTTTACCGCGTATTCTATTTTATGCTTTAATAAAGAAATCACCGGGCATAAAAAAAACCGGCAATGATTAAGTTGCCGGTTTTTAACTCTATAACTTTAAATTTTTTATTTTGCCTCTACCAGTTTAGCCTTGGGCGATTTCTTTTTATCCGATTTCATACGTGCAGTTCCCAAAGGTTTGTCTTTAGCAAACTCAATTAATATTGGGGCTGCAACGAATATAGAGGAATAAGTTCCGGTAACTACGCCTATCAACATTGCAAATGAGAAACCGCGTGTTACTTCACCACCAAAAATAAACAAAGCAAGTAAAGTAATAAACACAGTAACTGAGGTCATGATCGTTCTGCTTAAAGTATCATTGATCGCACGGTTAATGATGGATTCTTTAGAAGCGCCTTTCATGTTGTGACTGTCTTCACGTATCCTGTCAAATACAATTACCGTGTCGTTCATCGAGAATCCGACGACAGTAAGAATTGCCGCGATAAAATGTTGATCTATCTCCAGCGGAAAGGGTACTATATTTTTAAAGAATGAAAATACTGCGAGCGCAATGAATATATCATGCAACAGTGAGATAATGGTTCCCAATGAATACCGCCAATCCCTGAAACGAAGAAAAATATAAGAGATGATGGCGATGATAGCAAAAACAACTGCTTTTATTGCGCCTCTTTCAAGGTCTTTGGATATTACTGGTTGCACTACCTGCGAACTTTGGATCCTGGTTTTTGCAAATTCAGGCAACGATAAGCTTGCGGGCAACTGTGACTTTAGCCCCTGGTACAACCTCGCTTCTACCGCACTATCAGCATTACTAACACCTATCAGGTATGATGTGGTAATATCAATATGTTTGTTATCTCCAACAGTTTTTATTACGGGGTAGTCTCCATCAAATGCAGTGTGCAGCGGATCGCGGATTGAATCAACATTTATATTATGATCGAAACTGACGGTATAACTTCTGCCACCTTTGAATTCAACCCCCTTGTCAAAACCATTGAAAAATGACCCTATTCCGAATATTAACACAACTACAGATATTGCATACGCAACTTTTCGATATTCAATAAATTTATAACTGGCATGTTGGAATATCTTTTTTGAAAAAGTAGTAAAATATTTAAAATGCCGTTCTTTGGTCATCCACAGATCAGTGATAAGGCGTGAAATTAAAATTCCACAAAACAGGGACAAAGAAATACCCAACATTTGAGTGGTAGCGAATCCGAGTACCGGCCCCAAACCAAAATAAAACAAGATGGCTGCAGTTAAAAATACCGTTACGTGGGCATCAATGACCGGTGCATACGATCTTATGTAACCATCATGAACTGCCTGTTGATGGCTCTTGCCTCGGGCCAGCTCTTCTTTTATTCTTTCAAAAATAATCACGTTAGTATCTACTGCCATACCGATCGTAAGTACAAGGCCTGCTATACCTGCGGCGGTTAAAGTGGCGCCCAAAGCGCTTAAAATTCCTACGGTAAATAAAAGATTCAATATTAATGCAATATTAGCGATCCAGCCTGCTGTATTATAGTAGATCAGCATTAATATAAATATGATAATAAAGGAAATCGCAAAAGCCATGGCTCCCCCCCGTACGGCAGCCTGTCCGAGAGTAGGCCCTACGATCTGTTCCTGCACGATCTTCGCAGGTGCATCAATTTTACCGATTCTTAGAATACTTGCGAGATCCTGTGCTTCCTGTACGCTGAAATTTCCGCTTATCTCGGAATTGCCTCCTTCAATAGCCCCATTTACATTAGGCGCACTATAAACGATATCATCTAATACAATAGCGATAGGTCTGTTAACGTTGTCTGCAGTCAATTTGGCCCATACTCTGCTACCGGTTGGGGTCATTGTCATTTTAATGGCAGGGCGGCCATGTTCATCGTAGTCTGACCTGGAGTCTTCTACACCTTCACCCTCCAGCTTTGCTTTTTCACTTCCGGGCACTGTCTTTATTGCGTATAGTTCAAAATATCTTTGCCCGGTTTTTTCGTTCTTTTGTTCAAGGCCATAAAGAAATTTAATATTTGGCGGAAAATTATTTTTAACTACGGGTAGTGATAAGTATTCGTTAGCTAAGGAAGTATCTTTTGCTTCCACATTAGCAATGGATGAATAGTATTGCTGTTTGCCGTCCTTGCCCTGTTGTGGTCCTATGAAATGGATCACACTTGCCAGCGGATGCTGATTAGCCAATAATCTTGCAGAATCAGCCGCCGTCTGTGCAGCATTCTTCAAAGTATCCTCGGTTAGGCCGCTGAGATAATCCGCAAGCGACTTATCTGCATCGTCAATATTTTTTCCGATTTCACCAATATTATACACTTCCCAAAATTGTAAATAAGCTGAAGCCTGTAACAAATTTCTTACTCTCTCAGCATCCTGAACGCCCGCTAATTCCACATTGATAATGCCTTTGTTTGCGTCGAGATTAATAGAGGGAGATGCCACGCCAAATTGGTCAATACGCTTTAGCAGTACTTTATAAGTTTGATTGATCGCTGTTTTTGCTGTTGCCTGAAGGCTACTTAAAACAGCCTGATCGTT
>JBDTIC010000332.1:0-6154 GCA_039936595.1 Ginsengibacter sp.
TGCCGTCTGTTGTTTTCACTAATCCCTCCCACCAAGGCACATCGATGTTATGATGTTCGCAGGCTAAAAAGTTTTGAGTAGCTGCAGCACAATGTACGTCAGCCATAAAAGAAACCGGAGTTCCGGCTTGATGCAGCGCCATTGCTATACCATGCTCTTCTGCGTAGTCACCTATTCTTTTCGTTTCTAAAATGCCACCGGAAGATGCCAAATCAGGATGAATAATATCAGTTGCATGAATATCTATAAGGGGTTTAAAGTCTTTTAGAAGATAAATATCCTCACCTGTATTTGTGGGAGTCTCTATAGCGTCTGTTATGGTTTTCCAATCATTAGGATAATCCCAGGGAATGATATCTTCCAGCCACGCTAATCTATATTTGTCCAATGCTTTACCCAATCTTATTCCATTGTTTAAATCAAAATGTCCAAAATGGTCGGCAGAAAGTGGGATATCATATCCTACCATGCTACGCACATTTTCCACAATTTTAGCCATTTCATCCAGACCTTTATCAGTAATTTGTATTTGAGTGAATGGATGACGTGTATTTGCCAGGGACATGTAATCCCCATTCCATTGACTAAGATCTCCTTTATTATCTAACCAAAATTTCTGATTTACAAGTGTTCCCGGTATTTTAGATAGTTCATTGATGCCCACATCCATCTTTAACCATGTGTATCCCTGGTCTTCCGTGCGGAATTTAATTAGTTGCAATTGTTCTGCAGGTGATTTCGCCTCAGGAGTGTCTGCATATAATCTTATTTTGTCCCTGTACCTTCCACCCAAAAGTTGCCAGACAGGAACGTTGTAGGCTTTGCCACATAAATCCCAAAGAGCCATTTCAACAGCACATACTCCACCAGCTTGCCGGGAAGGTCCCCCAAACTGTTTAATAATTTTAAATATCATTTCTACATTGCATGGATTTTGACCTAGTATTCTGCTTTTTAGCATAAGTGCATATCGTGGGTCTGCGGCATCTCTTACCTCACCTAAACCATAAATTCCCTGGTTGGTATCAATACGAATAATAGCAGTACCCCCCATTGCCGCTGTTAAGGCATAGCGCATGTCGGTGATTTTTAGATCCGATGGACTTGATGAGCGATTCACTTTGGAAGTGCTTTGGGCTATAACGTCTTCAAAGGGCATGAACATCATACCGCCTAAAGTTATTCCTCCTAGAGCCGTTTTTTTAAGAAAATTACGCCGGTTATTGGAAACTAATGGATTTTTTATTTCCTCATTCATTGCATCAGCTTCTGACTTTTCCCTGTTTTTGTTACTTTCAGAAATCTGCTTAATAATACTTTTCATTTAATTAAATTTTATGATGATTAAAGAATTTGAATCTTTTATTCTAAAAACAGAGGCTTCAGAATAATATGATGAGTTATTTTCTAATTCTTAGATGATCTAAATTGGCCAATTAACTAAAAACCCGGTCATGAGATCTTTTGGTATCCCATTCCGTTGTCGGAGCAAAAAAGCTTTTATCTTTTGGACTCAAATGCTTTTTAACTTCTTCCTCGTTTAATTCGATACCTAACCCCGGTGCCGAAAGGGGTACATTAGCAAATCCTTTAGTAATTAATTGTCTGCCATCCGTCGTTTTCACCAACCCTTCCCACCATGGCAAATCAATAGAGTGATGCTCTAGTGCTAAAAAGTTTTGAGTAGCTGCTGCGCAGTGTACATTAGCCATAAACGAAACAGGAGTTCCTGCCTGGTGCATAGCCATAGCTACTCCGTGCTCTTCAGCATAGTCACCGATTCTCTTAGTTTCTAAAAGCCCACCGGATGAGGCCAGGTCAGGATGAATAATATCCACCGCATGTCTGTCTATTAAGGGTTTAAAGTTTTTTAAAAGATAGATGTCTTCGCCGGTAAGGCAAGGTGTTTCTAATGCGTCAGATATTGTTTTCCATTGTTCTGTTAATTCCCACGATACTATGTCTTCAAGCCAGGCTAACCTGTATTTCTCTAATGCTCTACCTAAGCGTATTCCGTTGTTTAGGTCAAAATGGCCATAGTGGTCTGTTGAAAGTGGTATTTCATATCCAACCATGCTCCGTACATGATCTACAATTTTTGCTAATTCGTCCAAACCTTTATCTGTGATCTGTATCTGTGTAAAAGGATGCTCTGTATTTCCATAAGACATGTAATTTCCCCTGTACTGGTTCAGGTTGTTGTCCAACCAAAACTTTTGGTTTACCAGGGTGCCGGGGATGTTTCTGATTTCGCCGATTGATACATCCATTTTTAACCAGGTATACCCCTGGTCTTCTGTGCGAAATTTAATCAACTTTAATTGCTCTTCAGGTGATTTTGCTTCGGGAGTATCGGCATATAACCTTACCTTATCACGATACCTTCCTCCTAACAATTGCCACGCAGGAACATTATAGGCTTTACCACACAAATCCCAAAGAGCCATTTCTACTCCACACACACCACCTGCCTGGCGTGCCGGTCCCCCAAATTGTTTGATAATTTTAAATATCATTTCAACATTACATGGATTTAATCCCAGTATCCTGCTTTTTAACATCAGTGCATAGCGGGGATCTGCTCCATCCCTTACCTCTCCTAAACCATAAATGCCCTGGTTAGTATCAATACGGATAATGGCAGTCCCCCCCAGAACGTCTGTCAGAGCATACCTGATGTCGGTTATCTTTAAATCCGAGGGACTTGAAGCTCTTTTGACTTTAGAAGTAGTTTGTGCAATGGTATCACCTATAGATAAACCCATCATACCCGCTAAAGTCATGCCTCCCATTGCTGTTTTCTTTAAGAAATTACGCCGGTCGTTTTTAGTTGAAGGATTATTTATTTCTGACTGGGTTGCTTCCGCTTCAGACTTCTCAAGCTCCTTATTACTTTTTGCAATTTGTCTTAAAATGGTTTTCATTTTTGAATTGGTTTTTATTAATTTTTAATAAATTATTTTTAATCAGGCTAATCATTTTTGCCTCTCACACAAGTATTTTTTTGGCTATAATTACTTGTCCCAAAAAATGCGAACCCCGAGGTTATCACCGCCCATTCGGGACGTAGCTTCAACAACATTGGCTGTATTAACAGACTTCTCTCTGAGTGGATAAGGTAATCTGTGTATGAAACCACCGGCACTCGGAGTATTTACAGAAGGGTCTGCACCCTGATAATTTATTGGTGCCAATTGCGGGAAGCCACTTCGACGGAAATTCGCCCATGCCTCTTCCCAAATAAATACAGAAGCAATCCAATATTGTTCATTTATTTGTTCTATTGCCATGGCAGGTTCAAAAGCGATACCTGGTTGTTGAAGGTAATTATCCTGCAGGGAGGAATTAATATTTACATCCATTCCATATAAACCTGTCTGGGCCATGTGAGCCCTAACAGCTTTTTCATAATAATCTTTAGCCATACCGGTAGAAACATATCCCCTTTGATTGGCTTCAGCTAAAAGCAATTGGGTTTGCGCGTAGGTCATCAAAAACCTGGTCGCATCAATCCTGGCGACTGTCGCGCGATTAAATTGAGAATAGTTAAAAGCGGACCCATTTTTTCCGGGATAATCCGGCGCTGTAGATATTGAAGTTTCGTCATAACCATAGGGCATTCCAAGTTGATCAGCAGGATTTGTATCGGCGACACCTGCTGTTTCCAAAGGGTTCGAAGGATTTGCATACTTAACTGAAATGAACTGCAAACGCGGATCATTAGTACTTTTAAGAAAATCAATAAAAGGCTTTCCTATATAATAATTCGCTCTTTCACCGCCTAACAATAGGCTGGATGTTCCATTATTATAAACTGCATTATATTGAATGAAAGCGTTATCATTATTTGACTCCATAAGCCCACCCCTTCCGGCATCAACAGCTATCGCTGCAATGGATTTAGCTTTTGCTTCATCAATTTTGGTATAGCGCATGCCGATACGCAGTAAAAGAGAGTTTCCCAATTTTTTCCATTGAGCAATATTACCTTTATAAAACAGGTCTCCACTAACTACATCTTTTCCTTCAGTTAAGGCATCCGTAGCCTCTTTGTATTCTTTTACAAGATCATCATAAATTAACTTCTGATCATCGTATTTAGGTAAGTAAGTACTTCCTATAAATCCCTTACCCGCATCAAAATAAGGTACATCCCCATAGGTATCAACTAAATTCTGGAAACAATACGCTTTCCATAACCTAGCCATGTTATAAAGGTTTGACCTTGAAGGAGTATTTTTCAACTTATTTATGATATCAACTAAATTTCTAATAGAGCCTGTAAATAGCTGATCAAAAGTAGCATTTGCATTATTTTCATTTACCGTGTTTCGATTGCCTCCTTCCAATACACCACCAAATGGTGTAATAATTTGCTGAACAATCTCTCCCTGATAATGATAGCTTGGAATTACTGAAGCCTGTTGTGCGTTAGAGAACTGGTACACTGGATCAAGATCGTTGGCGAGAACAGGGTTGGTATTTATCTTTACAAAGTTCTTATCACAACTGCTGAACGTAATAATAAACGCTAACAGAGTTAGAAATAAATATTTTCTTTTCATAATATCAATGAGTTAAAATTTAACATTAAGATTTAATCCAAAGTTGCGGGTGGTGGGAACTCCAAGTGATTCAAGCCCGCCAAGTAAATCTGAGGCGGAAAATTGAGACTCCGGATCCAGATTATCAATATGCTTTTTAATAACTAATACATTATTAATAAAGGCGTTGATGTTTAGTCCTTTAATAAAAGTTTTATTGACAAATCGTGAAAGATCATATCCCACGGATATTGTCCGCCACTTGACAAAACTGTCATCATATACAAAAGGGGTGGTTAAACTTTTCCCGCGATAATCTGAATAAAAGGATTCTGCTTCTACAGCCGTTTTGTTAGGAGTTCCATCTGTATTTACTCCGGGGAAAACAACACCACCTTCACGCCCTACAAGTGAAGCTTTGTGTAAGCCATGGCGCATCATATTAAAATTACTATTAGAAATTATTTTGTTTCCTCCTTTAAAATCAATTTGCGCAAAGACGCGAAATCTTTTATAAGTAAATGTGTTAAGCCACCCTCCAGTGTATTTCGGTATCGAACTTCCATACGTAATAATATTTCCCGCCAGAAACCGTCCGTTTACAGTAATAATTCTTCCCTGGTCATCACGCCTGTAGTCAACACCTCTGATAGACCCCATCGGCTTACCCACTTCTTCCGATGCAATTCCGATAAAGTTTCCTGTCCCTACATCGACTTTTTGTTGGTTGTTCGCTAATTCTAACACCTTACTTTGGTTGTAAGTATAATTAAGAGAACTTTCCCAACTAAGATTTTGGGTGCGCACGATCACCACTGATAACAAAGCTTCTATTCCTTGATTTCTCAATCTTCCCGCGTTCACTTTTGTTTGTCCGAAGCCAGAAGCATTTGAAATGTCAACATTCAATATTTCATCCACTGTATTTTTTCGATAGGCTGCTAAGTCAAGGTTTATCCGACGGTCAAGAATACTTAATTCTAACCCGATCTCGGCTTCTTTTACTTTAAGAGGTTTAAGATTTGGATTCGGACTTACAGAACCTGAAATACTTCCCAATGGGACTCCATTGAATGGGTTACTACTGAGTGAATAAAAGAGAGAATTGGTATAGGGATCCGTATCACCCCCCACTTCTGCATAGGCGGCACGTAATTTACCATAGTTCAGCCAGGAGGGTAGAGACTTAGAAAAAGCTTCACTAAATAGAAAGCTCAGACTTACAGATGGATAAAGATACTGGTTAGATTTTGGGTTTAATGTAGAGAACCAGTCATTACGGCCAGTTCCATTTAGGAATAAAAAGTCTTTAAAAGAAAAATCAACAGTAGCATATAGAGAATTAACTCTTTTTTCAGAATAAACAAAATTAGGTTCTTTGATTTGGCCATTGTTTATAGTGTATAGGTCACGTACATAAAAATTAGTAACAGAAGTGCTTAACGTTTGGTGTTTTTGATCCATAGAATTGCCCCCGATCGTCACGTCCATTCCAAACATGCCTAATTTTTTGTTAGCGCCAACCAAAAAATCTAAATTGACCTCACGGAAACTTTCCGCATCCTGGTAAAAGTTGCCATTAAATCCCGAAGCGGCCGGCCCAATAGCCG
>JBDTIC010000333.1:0-6769 GCA_039936595.1 Ginsengibacter sp.
GCGTAAAACAATTGGGCAGTTTTATCAATTAATCAATACTTTTGCCACCTTTTATGAAGCCTGTAAGCGAAATATTCCCGTTTTTAGATGAACCAAAAAATATAGTGATCACTTTTCACCAAAAGCCCGATGCAGATGCAATGGGCTCCGGACTGGGATTGTATAATTTTTTAATTCAATTTGGCCACCAGGTAACTGTGATATCACCCACGAACTGGGCAGGTTTTCTGAGTTGGATGCCCGGAGCCAAAAAAGTGATTGACTTTGAAATGCAAAATGAAAAAGCGCTGAATGTTTTAAAAGATACGCAATGGCTTTTTTGCCTTGATTTTAATGTACTCAGCCGTGCACGCAACATGGAGCCTGTTTTAAGTGGATTAAATTGTACCAAAATATTAATTGACCATCACCGGGAACCACAGATCGAAGTATTTGACTATGGCCTGAGTGATACCGGCAAGAGTTCAACCGCTGAAATGATCTATGATTTTATAGTGAATAGTGGCCACGCGGGAAAAATAAATACTGAAATAGCAGAATGTTTATATGCAGGCGTAATGACTGATACAGGCTCTTTCCGCTTTAAATCTACCACTGCTTCCGTGCATAGGATGGTAGCCAGTTTAAAGGAGATCGGCTTTGATCATAGCAAAGTGCATGAAAACCTCTTTGACAATTTTCTTGAAACCAGGTTCCGGTTTTTCGGAAATGTGCTGCTCAATCGCATGAAGATATTTTATGAATATAATACTGCATTAATCGCCATACCTCAGAAAGATCTGATAAAATACAATGTAAAGACGGGAGATACAGAAGGCCTGGTAAATTTTCCGCTAAGTATAAAAGGTATTAAACTCGCTGCGGTAGTCATTGACCGGGGAGATGAAAGAAAAAGTTCATTCAGAAGCAAAGGCGGTTTTGATGTAAACACTTTCGCACGAAAATATTTTAATGGCGGAGGACATTTTAACGCTGCCGGAGGAAATAATAAGGAGTCGCTGGAGGACGTGGTAAAAAAATTTATGGAAGCTATCGAAGAGAACAAAGAACAATTAAACAATTATCAATTATAAAAAATCAAAACATGAACAGATTAATTATCCTGGCAGCCTCTGTAATATTTCTTGTCGCCGCAGGATGCAATGAACAAAGGTTTATCAAAGAAAAGGATGGTTCTGAATATAAGATTATCCGCGATAACAAAGGTAAACTTGCCGTTGCAGGAGAATTTATGCAGGTAAACATTCTTGCAAAATATAAAGACAGCGTTCTCTTCAGCAGTGTGGTAAGCAGCGCCCCACGCTTTATTCCTTATGACACCATGCAATTACCTCCCTATTTCAAAGAGGTGCACGAAGGAGACAGCCTCGTCATCAGGCAATCAACTGATTCAATTATGAAAAGTGGTGGTGGTGCACCGTTCATGGAGAAAGGACAATACATTTATCAATCCTTTAAAATTGTAAAACTATTCCCTACAAAAGAGGCTGCTGACATTGCAGCAAAGCCATTTGAAGCCGCCGCCAAAGGTGTTTCGTACAAGAAAGCGGTGGAAAGTATAGAAAAAGAAATAGCCGACAATGATTCGCTGGTAAAGGCTGATGACAAAATTATCACCGATTTTATGGCTAAGAATAATCTTAAAGGAACTAAAACCCCATGGGGTACTTATGTGGTAATTGAGACACCTGGCACCGGTGATAATATCACTCAGAATGATGTAGCAGAGGTAAACTATACAGGACGTACTTTTAATGACAGTACTTTTGATTCCAACACTGATAAAAACTTCAATCATGTAGAACCTCTGTATGTTGACATGAGTGAGTTTCGTGTTATTCCAGGATGGATTGACGGCCTTAAACTGATGAAAAAAGGAAGCAAAGGAAAAATTATTATTCCTTCTTACTTAGCTTATGGCAAAAATGGTTCACCTCCAAAAATCGCACCTAATTCTAACCTTATTTTTGATATTGAAGTAACAGATATAGTGGGCCAGGACGTGTATCAAAAAAAGATGTCGGAACAGCAGGAGGAAATGCAGAAGCAAAGAGAAATGATGCAACAAGAGATGCAAAGACAGCAACAGCAGCAACAACCACCTGCAGCTCCTAAAGGGAAATAATAAAAACTAAATCATAAAAACATAAAAGCCGGATTTCTAATCCGGCTTTTATGTTTTTATACGTGAAGAATCAGGCTTTGTAAAGACACAATACTGATTCCATTTTTTTAGATTAAGAATTCCCGGTGAAGTCTGTTGGTATTTTTGAAATGTATTAAAGAATGAGTGTTCAAATTGCAAGGCAGGTTGCAGGTATTCGTATTCACCATAAATAATTCTTCCCGCTTAATGGATGAATGAATAATTTATCAGAATTAAGCGCATTGGTCGTAATGACCTGAATAAAAGCGAACCCGTTAAAATTTCAACAGCGTTTCATTGAAGAAATTTCAGTCCTCAATAACTGAATAGCCTGAACAGTTGATTGAAACATTGCATTATAGCGGTGGGAAAGCCGGACAAACCCGCGGCTCAATCGGGTTGTCCTTTAATTTTTTTTTAAGCCGCACGGCTACTTCATAATGTCCGGGTCAAAGTCATCTCCCCAATTTAATTCAATAGTCTCAGGTATGTAATAAATAGAAGCGCCACCAAGCATTTGGCTTATTTGCTTTTTATAAACATCTGCTTCTTCCTTGGTTCTGAAATTACCGAATTTAATACGGATATAGGGGTTAGCAAACCACATATAAGGTTTCTGTTCAGGAAATTTTTTTAAAAGTTCTGCCCGTATTTTAAATGCATAATCTTTATCACTTGTGTTTAAGATCATCAATCTAAAACCTTGCATGTTACGGGCCTGTATTTTCAGTAGTGCAGTATTGAGTTCTGCTTCTTTACTTGCCAATATATCAAGACGATGATCTTTAAACACTACCACTTTATTATCTGTCGGCGCATAACTATCCTGGGCAAAACAACTTTCAAAGAAACAAACACCAATTAAAATTAATAACGGTCTGATCATAGCTATTATCATTTTTTCAATAGAATAGATTTCTGGTATCAGGTTCAACATTCCTCTCTCGACTCACAATCATCATTGCTGTCAACTTCTATGCTCTTTCCATCACTCCGTTGCCCTCATTTACAATTTGTACGCTGGCACTGCATCCCAGCCTGTTAGCTCCGGCATTGATCAACTCTTTTGCAAAAGAATAAGATCTAATACCTCCACTGGCTTTGATTTTAACTGTATCGGCAAGGTGCTGTCTTATTAATTGGACATCGTGGATAGATGCCCCTTTTTCAGCAAATCCTGTGGAGGTTTTCACATAATCCACTCCGGCAGCACCGTAGATGTCGCAACATTTAATGATTTCATCTTCCGTTAACACTCCACTTTCAATGATTACTTTTATCACCTTTCCATTATTCCTCACGATCGGCATAATCGTATTAATTTCATTAGCGATAAAAGTCCAGTCTCCATTTTTTATCGCCGATATATTTACCACCATATCCAGTTCATCTGCGCCATCTAATATTGCCAATACCATTTCTGCAACTTTAGCTTCAATGGCACAATAACCAAATGGAAATCCGATGACAGTAGCTGTTTTAATTGGTGAGTCCCCTAAAAGTTCTTTGGCCCTTTTTACAAAGAGGGGTGGTATACACACTGCAGCAAAGCCATATTCAAGCGCTTCTTTACACAAGTTTTCAATTTCAGAAATAGTAGTTGCCTGTTTTAATAAAGTATGATCAATGTAAGGTGCAATATTCATTTGCAGTTTATTTAAAAAAATGAAGATAGGAATTAAAATTATTTTTAGTCTTATTCATTTCAAGAATTAACTTCATGAAAAGGCAAAAAACAGAAGCAGGAAGTGAGTGTTGAGAGCTGACTGATGAGTAGCGACAAGACACTCACAACTCACTACTGCCATCTTGATAACTATCAGGCACAACTCTCTATTTACAACTCTCTACTGACCACTCAGCCACTTATTCCTCATTTTTCTCCCTACTTTTGCAGGATGATTGAAATAGATAATGTTCTTTTAAGTGACGAAATTGTTCAGGAACAGTTTGTGTGCGATCTGAATAAATGCAAAGGAGGATGCTGTGTGGATGGTGATGCAGGGGCGCCACTTGAAAAAGACGAGTTAAATGAGTTGAACGAAGTCTATAGCATTGTATCACCCTATCTTTCAAAAGAAGCCAGAAAAAAAATAGAGACTGAAGGTAAATACATCTACGACCCGGAGTTCGGCTGGGTAACCCCTACTCTTGATAATGGAATGTGCGTGTATGGCATCGTAGATAAAAGCGGCATTGTAAAATGTGGCATTGAACAAGCCTTTTACGATGGAAAAATAAGTTGGAAAAAACCAATAAGCTGTCACCTTTACCCCATCAGAATAAAAAAGACTTTAAAAGGTGACCTGGTAAATTATGAACCCCGCGAAGATCTATGCAGCGCTGCCTGCCTGCTGGGCAAAAAATTGAAAATACCTGTATATCAATTTGTCAAAGACGCTATCATTCGTAAATACGGCAACGACTTTTATGATGCGCTGGCTGCAACGGCTAAACATTACGAGACTAACCTATAAACACCTATATCTTCACTTATATCATTCTCATGAATAAAACTAAAATTTTATTAATTGCCTCGCTGCTTATTACACTTGCTTCCTGCACATTGAATAAAGCCAAAATTAATAATGACCTGAAAAAATATTTTGATTCAGCACACGTAGAAGGAAGCTTTGCCTTTTTAAATAATCAAATGGGTGATGTAACCGTTTATAATATGCAACTCGACACTCAAAGAATATCACCGGCGTCTTCTTTTAAAATTCTTCTAACGTTAGTAGGTGTACAGACGGGAAAGATCGTCAATGAAAATAATATACCGGTGGCAACAGATAGCGGAAAATCGAAAGAAATGACTTTGAATGAAATCTTCAATTCTCCCAATGTCGGTTACTTTCAGTCAGTAGCGAGGCAAATAGGCAAAGAAACTCTGCAGCTGTGGATAGACTCACTGGGATATGGTAACAAACGTCTTGACGGTGCTGTTGATTCTTTTTGGCTTAACAGTGAATTAAAAATTTCACCTGATGAACAATTAGGCCTTGTTACAAAATTATATTTTGACCAGCTACCTTTTCAGAAATACGCACAACAGATGACACGCAATGCGATGCTTCGGGAGGACAATACCTTGTATCATTTGAGTTATACTACAGGCACAGGCAGCGATGAAAATGATAAACCTATCGGGTGGGTGGCGGGATGGATAGAAGAAAACCGGCATGTTTACTTTTTTATAACCTTTATAAGATCCGCTGATAAAAGTAAGGACATGAATCAGACTTGTATAGACATTACTAAAAAGATTCTAACAGAAATGGGATTCTTCAAAGGAGAGAAGTGAGGCGAAGGTTTCCCGTCGATGTTGTAATAATTAATACAACAATTTAACAATACAACTGTAAAGCGTTTACCTAATCATTTTTAATTTAGCAAATGCTCCATTTTCAATATATAGAATACCTCGTCGCTTTAGTTGCTATTCCCTTAATGGTACTACTCTATTTGAATATTATAAGATGGAAAGTTAAAACTGCAAAAAAAATTGGTGATGCTTCATTGGTCAGGGTATTAACTGAACAATACTCGTCAAAAAAATTCCTGGTTAAGTTTATTTTATTTACCACAGCATTTGCATTTTGCGCCTTTGCAGTTGCAGGCCTTGTAATGCCCGATCGAACCCAGAAGATAAGCCGCAAAGGTACAGACCTGATGATTGCACTGGATGTAAGTAAGAGTATGCTGGCGCAGGACATTAAGCCCAGTAGGCTTGAGCGCGCCAAACAAGTTATCTTAAAGATCATTGATAATTCACCGGAAGATAAAGTTGGGCTGGTGATTTTTGCAGGACGTGCATACCTCCAGATGCCTTTAACTGTAGATCATGAAGCAGCAAAAATGTATTTAGCGGCTGTTTCGCCGGATGATATACCTAGCCAGGGCACCGTTATAAAAGATGCACTTAAAATGAGCTTTGCTGCTTTCAATCCAAAAGAGAAAACGTTTAAATCTGTCTTACTCATAAGTGATGGAGAAGATCATGACGATGAAGCAATAAAGACGGCTAAAGAACTGGCCAAACAAGGAATCATGATAAATACAATCGGTATAGGCTCCCCCGAAGGCGCTCCTATCATGGACCCTGCGACAGGCCAATATAAAACCGACAGTAAGGGCCAGACTGTGATCACAAAACTGAATCAAAAAGAACTAAGTGATATTGCTAAGGCTGGTAACGGCACTTACCAGTTATACACAAATACGGATGCCGTTTCACAAAATATAAAACAGCAATTGTCTACCATCGGAAAAGAAGCAACCGAAGGTGATACCTCTTATACTTCGTTCCAACAATATTTTCAATACTTTCTATTGGCTGCCTTTGCTTTTTTACTAATTGAATTTTTCGTTTCAGAAAAAAAGAAATACAGGATAAAAACGGTGACAATAGTAACTATTTTTATGTGTTTAAGCGTATCCTCCTTTTCTCAAAATGCAAAAAGCCTCATTATAAAAGGTAACCAATCTTATATCGGAAATAATTATGATGCAGCAGAAAATGAATATCGGGACGCTTTAAAAAAATCAGGAGAGAATGTTATCGCGAATTATAATTTAGGCAATGCGCTTTATAAAAAAGACCAGGCAGAAGAAGCTGTAAAA
>JBDTIC010000334.1:0-10057 GCA_039936595.1 Ginsengibacter sp.
ATAGTCATTAAGTTTTGAATTGATGTCAAGATTGTGGGTTAAGCTCTTCCATGAGTCTCTAATGTCACTGGTGGTGCGCCACAATTGTCCACCAGCGTTAGCGGCCCAAAACCACGGCTGTCTCCCACCCCATTCGCAAATACTGAATTCAATGGATCGTCCACTATTACGCAGAGCATCAGCCATTTTTGCATAACGCACCTTCGCCGTATTAGAATCTGAAGGCGCATGGCAATAGTCATATTTTAAATAGTCAATGTCCCAAGATGCAAATGTTTTTGCATCCTGTTCTTCAAATCCGAGACTTGCTGTATAGCCTGCACAGGTGAGCTGGGCAGCATCAGAATAGATACCTAGTTTAAGTCCTTTGGAGTGAACATAATCTGCAAGTGCTTTTATTCCTGAAGGGAATTTTTGCGGATCAGGAATCATGTTGTTTTTATTATCTCTTCCACCCTGCCAGCCATCATCTATCATAATATGATCATAACCTCCTTTTACCATACCGTTGGTCACCATCGCATCAGCTATTTCGTGTATAATATTTTCATTGATATTTGTACCAAAGAAATTCCAGGTCATCCAGCCCATAGGAGGTGCCGGTGCGAGATTTGTAACTGTTGGATTTTGCGCGTTGACTGAAGTCATATTTACGCACAACGCAAGTATTGAATTGAAAAGAATCTTTTTAAACATGGTTGTAATTTTTATTGTTTAGTGGATTTTGCTTCTTACTTCTTGCGTTGTTTTTGCCTGTTACAGTTTTCCAATTATTTCTTACTTCTTGCTTCTCAAAATGGCTTATAATATAATATTCCCGCTTTTTCATACAATGCGAAATGAGAAACCAACCTTTGCTTGAAACCTGCAAAATTCTTTTTATCATCCGCAGTCCAGGCGGCTTCTGAAAGGGCAGCAATTCTTGGAAAAAGCATGGTATCCAATCGCTGCTCATTGCTTATAGTTTCTGTCCATAAGTTTGCCTGGATGCCAAGAACTTGTTTTGTATTCTGGGGCTGTATCTCAGGCAAATCTGACGCTTTAAAATCATATACATCTCTCAGTGAGCTAAATTTTCCATCCCATTTCCTACCAAGCGTATGGGAACTATCCTGCACAAAGTCAAAATAGAATGGTAACCGTGGGCATAATACCACTTCGTATTTTTTTTGTAGAGCTTTTTTTAATTGCTCTGGCTTATCCTGCCTCCACCTAAAGATAATTGTTTTATCAGCAGCTAAATTCAAATCTGCCACCTCATCCCAGGCCAATAACCTGGCATTCAACTGGTAAACGGAGTCTGCCATCCGTTCTATAAAATATTTTTCTACTTCCTTTGCAGACTGCAGGCCGTTGGTTTTCATTAGACGCTTTATGTCCTCATTGCCAAGCCATTTTTCATTTCCGAAACTGACTTCGTCTCCACCCAAATGCAACATACCGCTGGTAAATAAAGCATTTGTTTCCCTTAGTATATTAGTCAGATAAGAATAGGTTTTTTCGTATCCTGGGTTAAAAGTAAATTCAGGATGTTTTTCGGAACCTCCACCACTAAACTCGGGATACGCACGGTTAGCGGCGGTTGCATGGCCAGGCATATCTATTTCCGGAATAATAGTTATATGTCTTTCTTTTGCATAACTTACTATCTCTTTAACCTCTTCTTGTGTATAGTACTTTGCTGGTGCAAATGGGTCAGCCTGATTGCCTATACCACCAATTAATGCCAGCAAAGGGTATTTTTTTATCTCAATTCTCCATCCAGGCGCATCAGTGAGATGCCAGTGAAAACGGTTAAGCTTATAGAACGCCATCCAATCTAAAATGGATTTTACCTTTTCTTTACCAAAGAAATATCGTGATTCATCTAGCATGAAGCCGCGCCAGCAATATTTCGGTTCGTCAATAATATGCCAGCAGGCCATGGATACTGCACCGTTTGAAATCTTACCCTGGGAAAGAATTTGCAGAACGGAAATAACACCATAAAACGCGCCTGCGGCACCGGAAGCAGAAATGGTAATACCCCTATTACTCATTTGCAAAGTATATGCTTCTTCCCTTCCAGTTTGTATTAAGTTCAATTTAATAGAAGGTTTCGCTGAAGTTGATTGCAAAACAAGAGGTATATCGTATTGACGTAATAATTGTTTTTGTAAATAATGCGCCACAGGCTGCAGGCTTTCATTTGAAATTAGGATGGGAGTATATTGATTCAATAAGAAAGTGCTGTTCTGAAATTCAGCTTTTGAGGGTAGTGGAATTATCGGGCAATACTTTTGTGCTGCAGCGGTTGATAAAAAAAATCCGCTAATAATTATTACAATGTATTTTGTATTTAGTCGCATTTTTATGATTTGTTGTTAAGTTTTAATTTAAGCTACTGATGCTAATTTCCAATTGAAGTAGTTCCTACTATTTGTCCCGATCTTTTGCCGAAACAAAGGGGATACAGGATTTTACATTGTGTTCTTCGTGCCTTAATGAGAATAACATTTGCCCCAAATTAAAATAATCTTACTACTACTTTGTCAGGCAGATAAAAAAATTTTTGATCCAAGTTATACTTTTTTTCTCTTTCTCGTTCCTTCTATATTGGGTAAAAATCCTGTTATTATTCCTATCAGTGGAAGAAAAGAACAGATGTGGAATACATACAGAATACTTGTTTTGTCTGCAAGATTACCAAGCAGTGCAGATCCTATTCCACCCATTCCAAAAGCAAAACCAAAAAACAAACCTGATACTAACCCTATTTTTCCGGGTATTAATTCCTGGGCATACACCAGGATGGCTGAAAACGCTGAAGCTAAGATGATTCCAATAGGGATTATTAAAATTGTAGTCCAGAAGAGGTTAGCATACGGCAGCAATAGCGCAAATGGTGATGCACCCAAAATAGAAAACCAGATCACGTATTTTCTGCCAAAACGATCTCCCAACGGGCCACCAATCAAGGTGCCGGCGGCTACTGAAAATAAAAAAATGAACAAGTAAATTTGAGAAGTTTGTATTCCTACGTGAAATTTATTAATAAGATAAAAAGTGAAATAACTCGTAAGGCTGGCGAGATAAAAATATTTTGAAAAAATCAAAATTAAAAGTATTACTACTGAAAAGGCTATTTTGCGTTTTGAGAACAATGGATTCAGCAAAGGCTTTTTTTGTTTTTTACCTGATAATATTTTTACGAGATAGCCCTTGTACCAATTACCTACTTTAGTCAAAACAAAAATTGCCAACAAGGCAATCAATGAAAACCAGATGATACTTGTCTGTCCATGAGGCACAATGATCCACGCTGCGAGCAAAGGTCCGATAGAACTTCCTAAATTGCCTCCCAATTGGAAAATAGACTGTGCCAAACCCGGTTGGATTCCAGCAGCAGCGTGCGCCATCCTTGAAGATTCAGGATGGAAGATGGATGAACCAATGCCCACTAACGCAACTGAAACCAACACAAGGTGAAAGTTGTGTGACATGGATAAAAGTACCAGCCCGGATAAAGTAAATGCCATACCCGCTGCCAGCGAATAAGGTTGTGGTCTTTTATCAGTATATAATCCTACAAAAGGTTGCAAAAGCGATGCTGCCATTTGAAAGGTAAGCGTTATTAATCCTACCTGGGCAAAAGACAAATTATAATTGTTTTTCAAGATCGGATAAATCGCCGGGATCAGAGATTGAATGGTATCGTTTAATAAATGCGAAAAACTTATGGCAAATAAAATTGGATAAACTGTCCTTTCAACTTTGGTTTCTAATGTGGTAACGGAAGCACTCATGTGAAAAATTACTATTCGCAAATTTAGCCAACAAGTAAATAATAAAAATAAAAATGATTAGATTTTAATGACTGAAGTGACCTGCCTGAACACCCGCTGGCAGTTTCTAAAAAGTTTATCGAACCCTTTATGGTTCCTGAAAAGAAAATTGCATGCCGGTCAGCACATTATTTTTAACGCCTTTTTGCTGGATAAGCACTTTAAATTTATTCCCCATATCCATTAATAATTTCTGAATCTGTATAATCAAATTCCTATTACCGGCGGTATGATCCATTTCTAATTGCCGTAAATAATTTATTAATCCTAAAGATCGTAAAAAGTAATCCTGCGTAGTAAAGCCCGTATAGCCTAAACCATAACTTTTGCCCCAATAATTTAAAGCGGTGAAATTGACATGTGCCGTAATATCCTGTGAGCCGATATTTGAATAAGGATTATCATTTGTTTCATGGCTTTTATAACAGGTAAGGGTACCTGTTTTTCTTTTCTCGTTGTAAAGTTCGCTGGCAGAAAAACCATAGTCAATGGTCATTACAAAACCGGATTTTAAATTATCAGCAATCTCTTTTATCCAATCAATAGCCTGTAGGTTTATTTCGGTAGTATAGTCTTTTGATAAAACAATACTTTGTGCTTTTAAATAGTTACTTAATTCTTCGTTAGCTGGTCTTAAGGCTTCAATAAATCCGTTTTGATAGTCGACAAACACTTCCTTCAATTCGTCCCTCATTATCACCTTATGAACAGGAAAATTATCAAGTAATTCATTAGATAAAATGCATCCATTGATTTCAGAAATTTCATTGATAGAACTATGCCAGGATACTTTTTCAGTTAGGTTACTTCTTTCTATTTTTCTCATCGTTGCACTTTTTTCGATAATACAATATCTCAGATCAGTGTATAACGATTCATTATTCTTCAAATAGTTCAATATATCATGACAGAGCGCCCCGGTACCTGCACCAAACTCGACTATAGTAAAAGGCTTTTTACCCAGGATATCCCACATTTCTTCGAGCTGCCTTCCAATCATATGTCCAAATAAGGAGCTCAAAACAGGGCTCGTATAGTAATCGCCTCTTGTCCCTATCCTATTCTGTGCCGCATCATAATAGCCAAGTGACGGGTAATAGAGGGCTATCTCCATAAAATCATGAAAAGATATAGGGCCTTCCTTTTTAATTTTATCAATGATAATCTTCGATAGTGACATAGTTCGCAAATAACGCATAAAAAAACGATTGCTCCACCGGAAGGTGATCTGAAAAAATAAGTACAAAAGTGAGGTACTTCCTCTATAAAAGATTAAAGGAGGTATTTTTGCGATACAAAAAAATACAATTACAAATATTGAAGAATAATTTTTTGCACGCAGGATCTTTTGGTACAAAAGATATTTGTTGCCTCTATTATTAACAATGCTATTATCCGTTTTATTTCCCGTAAATACACTAAAGCGAATTGGGTATTATTACCTTATTTTATCCTTTCAAAAATAACTAAGAACGATATCGCGTTTTTATTCTAAATCTTCTGCAGTTCAAAAAGCATCCGATAGAATTATTTTGCCGCTTAATTTAATAGCTTGCGCTAATTACATTTAATATCTAAATATTTTGAAAATGAAAGAAAAGGAATGGTTTAATGTTTCACAGCAAAAAGTTTCGTTTGGCAAAAAACATTCATTATTGTTGTTTATTCTATTTCCTGCTATTGCCATGCTACTGGGTTGGGGCTTACGCGGATTTATTGGTGGCGGGCCTTATGGCGCCCTGATACCAGGCGCAATGGTTACGCTTACTATTTGTATATTACTCGATGTTCCAATCATGTTCGCCGCCATAGCACTCGTTTTTGGAACAACTGGCACAGCAATGGGTGGTGAGATGACGTATGGTCAAACATTAGGCTTCCTGAAAAATCCTGACACCGTATGGTGGGGTTTTGCCGGAACGAGTCTTAAGGGGGGAGTCTGGGGTCTACTCAGTGGGACATTTATTGCTTTAGGGTTAGTATATCAAAGAATTAAGGTTAAAACAATTCTGACAGGTTTTATAGTATTTTTAATACTGTTTGCGGTAGGTTTGAAATTCATAAATGATCCGAGAATCCTGTATTTTTCTAATCCGGTTAATCAGCCCAGAGACGAATCATGGGCGGGTTTATTATTTGCTGTAATTGGTTTATTAGTTTATTTAAAAATAAAAACGAGCGCTGAAGAATCCAGAATATTAAATCGATTCGCTTTATATGGGGCATTGGGCGGCCTATTGGGTTTTGGTCTGGGATCATTATGGATTACAGTTGGATCTCTATACGGAGACCAATTTTTGATTGGTGACTGGTGGAAGATGATGGAATTTTCTTTTGGGCTGACTATGGGAGGATTTCTTGGTTACGCAGCATGGCGAACCCCTAATCTTGAATGGTATTCAAACAGCAAAAAGCTAGTGCCCATCTATAAAATATTTTCAATAGAAGTAATTGCTTCTATATTAATTGCTTTTTTCTTGTATGCAACTATCCCCTTGTTTGAGTCTTTCCTGGAAACAATTAAAAGCCAGGATGGCATGGGCTATAGATTATTAGCGATTACAGGGAGAGTATTTGTAAATGCTGTATTTGTGGGGCCCTTGTTAATACTGATCGCACTGCGATGGCCGTTTCTATCTTTTCAAATCGCTGTTACAATAACATTTTGCCATTGCGTCATTGACCTGGTTACTGATGACCGCCTTTTTCCATCCTTACAATCCTCATCTCTTTTTATAATAGTGAGTACTATTTTAGCAACTTTAGTTGTTAGTGTAATAGTAGCCATCTACCAAAGAAAACGTTTTGTTTTGAGATCGATGTTCTTAATCCTCGTTTGGTCAACAATGGCAGTAGCTATTGTAAGAATGATTGTAAGTGGTGAATTTAATTTCAAAGAAGATCATTCATGGGGCCGGATATTAATTGGAGACTTATTTGTATTTAATATTTTTATAATTTCAGCAATATTGGTGTCTATAATGGTTCTAAAAAATAAAAGTTTTAAAATCCGGATGCCTATAGAACAATCTTTGAAACGATATTAACATATATTCCTGAATGCACCATGCGATTAATGAATGTAGAGATTAAACTCAGGTAAATTAAAAAAAGGCACGGTCACCGCGCCTTTTTAATTTTTTGTTGGCGATGATTAAGATAGTTCCCCTACCATATTCTTAGGATCCACCCACTCGTCAAATTGTTGTTCGGTAACGTATCCCAGCTTGACAGCCATTTCTCTTAAGGTCGTATTTTCTTTATGCGCCTTTTGTGCAATTTCTGCAGCTTTATAATATCCAATTTTAGTATTAAGAGCAGTTACAAGCATCAAAGAATTATCCACATGTTTTTTAATATTTTCTTTAATAGGTTCAATACCCTTGGCACAATTCTCATTGAAACTATTGCATCCATCACCTAATAATCTTGCGCTATGCAGGAAGTTATAGATGATAACCGGCTTAAAGACATTTAATTCAAATTGCCCCGTAGCACCGCCAATACCTATCGCCACATCATTCCCCATCACCTGCGCGACAATCATAGTCAATGCTTCACATTGGGTAGGATTTACTTTTCCCGGCATGATAGAAGAACCCGGTTCATTTTCAGGAATACTGATTTCCCCAATGCCACTACGCGGGCCAGAGGACAACATCCTGATGTCATTTGCGATTTTCATAAGGCTAACGGCAACCGTTTTCAATGCCCCGTGAGATTCCACTATTGCATCGTGAGCTGCAAGAGATTCAAATTTATTTTTCGCTGTGATAAAAGGCAGGCCGGTCAACTCTGCAATCGCCTCAGCAACATTCACCGCATATCCTGGAGGAGTATTTATTCCGGTGCCCACCGCTGTGCCGCCAAGTGCCAGTTCGCTTAAATGACCTAACGTATTTTTAATAGCCCATATTCCATGTTCTAACTGTGATGCATACCCGCTAAACTCCTGTCCGAGTGTTAATGGTGTTGCATCCATAAAATGAGTCCTCCCTATTTTTACGACATGCATAAAATCTTTAGATTTTTGATCTATCGTATTTTTAAGTTTTTCTAATGCAGGAAGCGTAAGATCATGCAAAATCTTATATGCTGCAATATGCATGGCTGTAGGAAAGGTATCGTTGCTGGATTGTGATTTATTTACATCATCATTAGGATGAAGAATTTTTTCTTTATCTGAAAGCTTTCCACCGTTTAAAACATGTCCACGATAAGCAATCACTTCATTTACATTCATGTTACTTTGAGTACCACTACCAGTTTGCCAAACCACCAATGGAAATTCGTCATCTAATTTACCTGTCAGAATCTCATCACAAACCTTAGATATTAAATCCAGTTTTTCTTTGGATAAAATTTCAGCATCAAAATTGGTAATCGCTGCAGCTTTTTTCAAATATGCAAATGCCCGGATAATCTCCTTTGGCATCTTGTTAATGTCGCTGGCGATTTTAAAATTTTCAACACTTCGTTGCGTTTGGGCGCCGTAATATGCTTCAGAAGGCACTTTCACTTCGCCCATGGTATCTTTTTCTATTCGGTAATCCATAATCTTTATAATTGGAATTTTTGAATTAATACTGCAAATTTAATAGAATGTGAGCGATGAAGATGTAATTGTGTAAAGTATATGACTGATGAGTTGTGAGTAGAGATTGGTGATTTGTGAGTAGTGAGTAGTGAAACCTAACAAATAAACTATCGGGAAGTTATAAGGAAGCGGAATCGGAATTCCCGTTTTTTGCACGGTTTATGTAGTGAGAAAGTTAAATTTCACAGGAAGATTTGCAATCCAAACCTCCTGATACGGTAAAAAATAAAAGGATGAGCAAGCTGAGATTAATGAAAGGAATTCAAACTTTTTCTCCCGCTTATTTCGCATTGGCTATGTCAACCGGAATAATATCTATTGCGTCAGGCATGTTGGGGTTTAACGTATTTAGTAACTGGTTTTTTGTGATCAACAATATCGAGTTTGTAATCTTGTCCTTATTATTTATCCTTCGGCTATTGTTCTTCTTTCCGGATTTCAGAAAAGACCTTTCTTCACATTCGGAAGGAGCTGGCTTTTTGACCATTATCGCGGCAGCCTGCATACTTGGCACTGAGTATTCTTTATTAAAACATCGTTTTAATGGTGCGGTCATTTTGTGGTATTTTGCCTTGTTGGCGTGGCTGGTACTGGTGTATTCTTTTTTTATTTTAGTTACCATTAAAAAGAAAAAACCCACATTGGAAGACGGGATCAATGGTTCATGGCTGCTTTTTGTGGTGTCTGTGCAAGCACTGTCTATTCTTGGAAGTATTGTCGCACCTCACTTGGATTTAACAATGCCCGTTGCCTTTTTTATAAGTCTGTTTTTCTATCTTCTTGGTGTGCTGTTTTATCTTATAGTTATTGGTATTATCTTTTACCGCACTACTTTTTTCCCGATGAAAGCCGATGAATTTAAACCTTCTTATTGGATTGACATGGGTGCGGCAGCGATAACTACTCTCGCTGGAGTTATATTAGTAAAAGACATGAATGGCATCGTCACCCAACAGGATTTTATCCCTACTATAAAAGTATTGAGCGTACTTTTCTGGATAGCCGGTACCTGGTGGATTCCGGTGATATGTTTCCTAGAGGTATGGAGACATAAGATGATTCCTTTAAAATACAATGCCGGTTACTGGAGCCTGGTCTTCCCATTAGGTGTTTATACCATTTGCACACTGCTACTGTCAGATGTATTAAGTTTGCCTTTTCTAAAAAGGATACCTGAAGTAACCATATTCTTTGCATGGATGGCATGGCTAATCACTTTTACGGCGATGTGTATTTCCCTGATAAGATCATTTTTTTTGACAGAACCGGTATTAAAAAAGAAGGAGTAGTTATAATAGCAGTGCCTGTTAAGCCTTAATTATAGATTTAATTATTAAATAAACCGGTTATGAGAAAAACAGTACTAACAGTTATTATTACCTTGGTAATTCTCATCGCAGCATTTACCATTTATATCTACTCCGGCGCCTATGACATAGGCCAGTTGCCACATGATTCATTTGCAGAATGGCTTGGTCCGACAGTAAAAGAACATTCTATAAGCAAAAGAATTAGACACATAACAGTACCACCAATGAATGACACAGCTATGTTTGTCATAGGTTTTGAACATTATAACGAGATGTGTTCAACCTGCCATGGAGGTCCGGGTATCATACCGGATGAATTGTCGAAA
>JBDTIC010000335.1:0-5422 GCA_039936595.1 Ginsengibacter sp.
TTGGGATAGAAAATTAAAAGTGGAGCCACTGTAAGCCACGGAAACAGAGGTATTAAAAATATTGTCTACTATTTCTGTTATGGCATTCTGGCTCAGATGATAAGGATCTTTGAACGCGTCTTCTTTGTCCATAACCAGAGGAAAGGTTCCGTAGTTGCGGTTGGCCGTATGTTTTGCATTGAGTGAAATCTCCCACCGGGGATTGATCAGATATTTGAGATAATAATTTCCTGAAATGCTGTTTTGCTGATCGTAATGGCTGTCATTAAAATCATTAATGTAAAATCCCTTCATGCCTTCGTACATTACCGCGGCTCCCAAATAGAGTTTGTCTTTTATCAATGCGGTTCTTACACCCGCTGCATATCTCTGCTGGCCATAGTTACCAAACGTTACGTCAGCAAAGCCAGCGGTATTATTGGTGGGACGTTTGGTAATCACATTGATAACGCCTCCCATGGCATTTCTTCCATATAGCGTTCCCTGCGGCCCCCTTAATATTTCAATACGCTCCACATCATACAACTGTGATATATAAGTATCAAGACCGAACTGATCAACTCCGTCTATATAAGTGGCTACCGCGGGTTCGTACGATGTAGTAACAATTCCCCTTACGGAAGTTACACTGCGCTTATCACCCGGATCTCCTGAGTATAAGTTAGGAGAAATGGCGGTCAGATCATTCATATTTTTAATGCCATAATTTTCTACGGATTTTGAAGAAAGTACGGTAATGCTTTGAGGTAATTGTTGTGCAAGCTCTTCTATCTTTTGAGCGGTAACGGTCAGCTCGCTTAATTGTTTGTACTCCGGCTTCAAAACTATCTCTATTTCTTTTGGACTGTTTTTGACAAAAACTTTCTGATTGATCTCAGCAAAGCCAATTCCACTCACATTTAAAATATAGCTTCCCTGGTAAATGTTTTTTATTGAAAAATTCCCCTCCTTATCAGTGATCGTTCCATATTGAGTATTCAATAAATGAACAGAAACACTTTGCAAAGGATGACCGCTTTCGTCAACTACTTTCCCGGTTAGAGCTGATTCGGATTGTGCAACAGACATGAATGACATCAACAGACATGCAAAGAAAAAGACCAGATTCTTCATAAAATTACCAATAACATTTTAGGAGATTTAGAGAAAATTAATAGTGCTATTTGCTACAAAAATAACACTATTACAAATGGAAAAACCTCCTGTCGGCTGGTAAAAAAATGAGCGTGTTTCTTTTCTATTTGTTAATAACAGGTGTGTTTAAACTAAAAGTGAGATTAGATCTTTGATCCGGGGAGATACCTTTTGAAAAGGTATCTCTACTGTCAATGAACGCAATTATTGATCGTCTGCATATACCCAGCACATAGAATAACTTCATGAACCAGTCGTGAGACAGTGACTAACAACTGAAATTGTATTTATGAACACATTCACGAAACGAAAGACATTTTCAATATGCTCTTTGCAGATTTGATGTTTAAGTTCCAGACTGTAAAAAATCCGCCTGACAAATTTGTGGAACCTGTATACTTTACACTTGATTTGTGTAAACCTGTTTTAGAACAATACATTTTTCATTTTGTAGATAACTATTGAACCCGATGAAGTACCTTTTTTTCTTTGCCACCATTGTGCAGCATCATTCTATTTTCTTCTGCAAAAAACAGTATAGAAACTTTTTCTTTGGTACCAGGATCGACTAAGAATAAGTTTTTCCCTTCGGTGTACCATTCAACTTTAACTGCGTTTGCAGCACTTTGTCCCTCGGATGACAGCCCCATATCAGCACTCGAACCCGCACTTCTTCCGGTCCATGATAACATAGTCCCATCTGCTTTAAACTCCATAAAATACTCTGTTGAAAAGGATCCATAATTATCGCCGCTTCCACTACTTAGTACTTCCGTGTAGCTCCATAAGCCAATAAGTGCAGGATTTTTTGTTCCATTATTATTTGCAGATGCCGTGTTTTCCTTTGCTGAAGTACCAGCAGTTTCTCTTTGCATTATTAATTCAATCTCCTGATCATTCAATTCCGGAAAAACCATTGAAAAGTGGAGCTCATTACCAGACAATTTTCCGGTGTAGGTATAATTTTTCTGTGTTTCGCTATCATATAAAGTGCCGGTAGAAGTGTTGCCATTTACTGTACCCGTTACCTGGCCGGACTTTCCGTCCAAAATTACTGTTCCTGTAATTTGCTTATTCTTTACAATAAAAACAGCAGAAGAAGAAATGCCGTTTTGATTCCCTTTAAAACTTCCTGAAAAGTTTTGTGCTGGTAAAAGACCGCTATTACACATAGTGAACCCGAATAAACATAGAGTCAATAAGTATTTCATGTTTTTTTTGTTTTTAAGGTTAAAAAAATAAAAAGAGTTCGGCTATTTATTCTTGTGAATAACATTTCTATTCCTTAAAAGAGTGTTCGTGATTTTCTCCCTTATGGCAACTAAGTCTATGAATGGGCAGGCTGTTTCGCCGTCGCAGGCAGAAGTACTGAGGCCGATAAGGACTCCATCTTTATTAAAAACAAAGCTTAGCCGGTTTATTGAAATACTCAAAATACCTAATGCAATATTCTTATATAGGCTACCCATTGTAGCTGTTGCTTGTTTCACATCAGCCAGATTGAGGGAAGGAATAGCAAAAGCTGTAATCACATTACTTTCATAGTTATTGGCTATTGCCATTGACGGATTATTTACTAATTCTTCAATTTTAATAAAACAAAGGTCCAGTGAATCGCTTATTATTATTTTTCTTACCGGAAAATATTGTTTCATAAACTGTGAAGTAATAGGGAGTTGAGTAAACTTTTTTTCTGATATCCGGGGAAAATCGCTACTTCTTGACAGTATAAAGCCGTCGTTTAGCATACATCCAATGCTATTATTTTTTGGGAAACTTACAATCGAGGCTGACGCTATTTTAATTACGGAAGCGCTTATAGCAGGAGTTGTAACTACTGGAGAAACAGGCTGAGAAGGTAGGCTGGCAGCCGGAGAAGTTGCAATGATTTTTACACCAGGTATACCGCCATAAAGATGCAGGTATGATGCAATATTAGCTCCTACGCAAGTTTCCGTATCATTCCCGTCTCCAAAACTAGCGACTCCTACTACATTTCCGTATGAATCCAAATAGGGGCTACCACTATTCCCCTCTACGCATATAGGCATGTTGTAGGTTACTATACGGAGAGAGTTGTATCCCGCGATTGTACCGTTATATAGCTGATTAAATTGTCCGCTGTATGAATAGATAATGTCATCCTTGCGCATTATGTAACTGGCAATTGGTAATGGGATATAGTTTATTGTATCTGAACTATATTTGATTCTCAGAACAGCCAGATCGCGGTATGAAGAGGCGTTAACGGATGAAGCATTAAGGTTAAACTTTGCATTTCCTTCCAGTTTTGCCTTGACAGATCGCCCATTTAATAAAATGGTTATAGTATCAGCAGTCAGTACATCAAGGCAGTGGCCAGCTGTTACTAAATATCCTTTACCAATAAAAAATGCGGTACAGCCACCACCTCGTCCGGAAATAAATGCCACTGATTTTTCTGCCCTTTGTCTTATACTTTCTGGTGACAAAGTTTGTCCAATAGTAGGCTGGATTAATATAAATGTATAAAGAGTTAACCGTGATATTATTAAGATATGTTTCATAACATTTCAGCATTTATTGTATAAAGATCTTCTCTGATTTTTTCATAAAAATAGATTCACTTAAAAATAACAACTCCGGATTAATTCCTTTTAATTATTTACTGAGTATTAAATTTTGACAAGTATCTTTAGATCTCTTTTTGCTGTTCCAGGTTATTAGTGAAATTATTTTAATGCAGATTCCTGACAAATAGTGATTTATCCCTATATTGCTTTATATGCTAAACAATAAAAATTTCTTACAGCCTGTAAGAAGGAAAGATTTTGTTTTAGCGATAAATAGCAGCGCAAGGATAGACCACTTAGCTTCTTCTATTGGATACAGCAGTAAACAAATTGCCGCCGAGATGAAGATCGCGACCAATGCTGTTGACAACCACCGTCAAAGTATGTTAAAGAAAACAATTCGAAATCTACCGGCGAACTTGTGAATTTTGCTATTAAGGCTGGCTTGGTCTGACATGTAGTACTAAAAAAAGCCACAACACACGTTTGACACCTCAATTATTTAGTGACCTCTTCTCTCTTTTTTTCAGTCTTCATTATCTTCGTGTACCACATGGCGTTTAAATATAAGACCAGGCCAATCAATATCACCAATACTATTGATAAATGCAATGCCAGGGTGATTTGCACCGGCAGGCAGGTGAATGCTAAAATCAAAACTGCCGTAACCAGAAATGCACGTTTAGCAACTTTTTTATAAGGAAGGAAGATTTTCTGATAAATTAAAAAATACATCATGGACCAAATACCCAGCAAAAAAAGACTGACGGAAAATCCAAAGGATTTCGTAACCCATTCAGACTGTATGCCAGGCTCATTAAAATATTTGAACAGGTCGCTAAATGAGGCACCCAACATTCCTAAACCGATTAGCGTAGGAATAAACAGCAATTCAAACAGGCTGCTGTTCAATAAGCCGGCTTTACACTGCCTGTCGGATACGATGGAAAAAAATAACCACCATAATGCAAATACGATGCTTATGGCTAATACAAACTGAACCCACACCAGGGCACTCATATAATGTACGCCAATAATACCGTTGATAACGCCCAACACCACTTCTCCAAAAACAATAATGGTAAAAAGTCCCAGCCGCTCAGTCATGCTCGAAGAAAGCACAAGAGCACTCGCTTTTCTTTTCAGCAATAGGTACGTTACAAATGGTGGTGAACAATTCAATACGAGCGTGATGTAAAACAGAATGCGGATGTATGGTTGTTCCGCAAACAACGTAGCTAATATTAATCCGAATGAGATTAAATAAATAATGGTATAAGGCTTGTTAAGACGACGATGCTCTTTGTCGTATAAACCAACACTCCACCACAAATAAGTAATATATAGCTGCATGATTAAAAGCACAATCGTGGCATTGAATAACAGGCTCTCCGGTTCGCTGTGAAGAGTGATTACCAATGCCGCCACAATCACCATTTGCCAAAGCGTCATTAGTTTGGTACGAAGCCCGTCAGTGCCATGCAGATCGTGATAAAGGCTGCCATTGAGCCAGCCCCAGAAAATAATAACAAACAGATAAAAATAATCGAGGAGTGCATTGATGTTGAACTGTTGAGCCATGTAATGGGTAATGGTAGAGATGGCAATTACATATACGAGATCATAGAACAACTCGAGCCAACTGATTTTCCTCTCTGCCTTTTCAGTAGAAAATTTTTTGGGCGCCCCCCACCAGGTTTTGGAACTTAGATTACTCTTCACGATTTATAAAAATA
>JBDTIC010000336.1:0-3842 GCA_039936595.1 Ginsengibacter sp.
CCAGTTCAATATGTTTTAAATGAAGCTTGGTTCTACAAAAGAAAATTTTTTGTAAATGAAGATACTCTAATACCGCGGCCGGAAACAGAAGAATTAGTAGGATGGGTAATACATGATTTAAAAGAAATACAGAAAAATAAAATACAGATAATAGACATTGGCACAGGTAGTGGCTGCATTCCTGTTTCTTTAAAATTAGAATTCCCCGATGCTCTGATTGATGCAGTTGATATCAGTGAAAAGGCAATACTGGTTGCCCGGGAAAACGCAAAAAAATTAAAGGCAGACATCAACTTTCTGCAGCTCGATTTTCTTCAAGATACAGAATGGCCTTCATTCGGCAACTATGATGTTATTATAAGCAACCCACCTTATATTCCAATACAGGAAAAGAAAACACTCTCTAAAAATGTGGCTGACTTTGAGCCCGGCATAGCATTGTTTGTGGAAAATAATGATCCATTTATTTTTTATAAAAAAATTGTTGAGTTTGCACAGCAACATCTAACCGGCGATGGGAAAATTTATGTTGAGATTCATGAAGAATACGCAAAAGATGTAAAAAATATATTTAAAAATGCTTGTTTTAATGCTACTTCCAAAATGGATATTTTTGGCAAAGAACGAATGGTACGCGTGACAAGATAGCTATTTCATATTAGCTACAGATGCTGACGTGGTGGCCCCTAGTTTTTTTGCGACCTGCATAACCCGCACTATGTCTCCCCAGCTTACCAGAGAATCCGCGTTGATAACTACTGCAGGCTTGATACTGTCTCCAATCCTCAACTGACCTTTCAATAAAGACTCCAGAGAGTCAAAGACAATTTTTTGTTGCCCTACAAAAATATCACGGTTCTTATCAATGCTTACGATAACACTCTGTTTGGCTTTAGCATCACTTGATGCCCGTGGATTATTCATTTTTATAACATTGGGATTGGCCATTGTGGAAATGATCAGAAAGAAAAACAGAAGTATAAATAAGATATCATTTAATGGCCCTGTATCCACCTCATTATCCTCGGTCTTAAATCTTTTTCTGATGCTCATTATTATTATGGTTTCTTTACAACTGCTATCTCGTAGGTTCCTGCAATATATCTGCAAATTCAGCACTTGCAATTTCCATTTTATTTTCAATACGGGTTATTTGGGCAGCAAGGTAGCTATGCCCAATATAAGCTAAAATACCGATAATTAATCCGGTAGCTGACGTAATCATTTTTATATAAATACCATCGGCAATGGTGTTGGGTGTATATTCTGTACTGGCAGCGATGCCTTTAAAAAGCGCCAACATTCCCACAATAGTTCCCAGAAACCCAAACAAAGGCGCAATACGGGCTACGATAGAAAGAATAGAAAGATTTTTTTCCAACTTGTACAATTCCAGTGCACCCACATTATCCATGCTTTTCTCAATAGCATCAATTGGTTTACCTATTCGCTGGATTCCTTTATCAATAATTCTTGCAACGGGATTTTCGTTATTTTTTGAAAAACTTCTTGCCGCGGATACATTGCCGTTAACTACATGGTCACGAATAATACGCATAAAATTATCATCTATTTTTGATGCTTTTTTTATAGCTATTAGCCTTTCAAAGAAAAAATAAAGAGCTCCTACAAAAAGAACAGCCAACGGGATCATAATTACACCACCGCTTACTAAAGTCTGCCATAGGCTTTGAGTTCCCGGCGCAGTAGTATGGACAATCGCACTGGAATCAACCTGGAGAAGAAATACATCCATTTAAATTGGTTTAGGAACAAATGTAAAAAGTAATTTTAAAATTGTGGAAGGTATAAAATGGAAAGGAAAACTTTAACTTAAATGTTACATATAATTTGGTGATAAAGGATACTTTGTTTGTTACATGTACTGATAGTCAACAGGCAACTAACTTTTTTATACCTAGACTATTATTTCGCTGCATTCAATAGGGTTTTAAAATACTAAAATTTAATATTTTGTTGCCCATATGCCTTTCTAAACAGACACAAAAAAGCCTGTCAAGCGAATGACAGGCTCATAAATATCATAAAAAAATTATTTCTCAAGAGCCTGAATCGACCTGGTCAATTTACTTTTTAAGTTGGCAGCTTTATTTTTATGTATAATGCCTCTCTTTGCAAGTTTGTCTATTTTTGACGACAGAACAGGCAAACCTTCCAATGCGGCAGTTTTCGTATCCAGAACTTTGAAATCCCGTATTGAATTACGGGCAGTTTTACCCTGATAGCGATTACGTTCATTACGCCTTGCATTTTTTCTTACACTTTTTCTTGTTGCTGAGTGATTAGCCATTAATTAAATTTTTCGGGGTGCGAAGATAGTGATAATTCCTAAGAAAGACTATAAAGCCCGAAATTTATTTTAGCATTCGGATATCCTGCCCCCTGGTGAAAAACGACCCAAATATTTATGAATTAATTGATAATGTTGCGTTGAGGATTCTTAATTTTTAAAAAAACTCACGATATTTGCAGTTAATAAATTCCATTCATTGTTTAAATTAACAAGAATGTAGCCTTTCCAAAAACCTTTTGCCGAAAAACAGTAATATTTTTTTTTATTATGAAAGACTTTTCTTACATAACCAGTTCGCACCCTTCCTACATTGAAAATTTATACAACGATTTTAAGCAGAATCCTGATAGTGTAGACTTAGACATGCGAAAATTCTTTGAAGGATTCGATTTTGCTGTAACCAATCAAAACGGCCATTCAAAAAGTACGGCGGATGATACCGGAGAAATAGCACTTACGAATCTTGATAAGGAATTTGGCGTATATCAATTGATACAGGCTTATCGCAGGAAGGGACATCTTCTCTCCAAAACAAATCCCATAAGAGAAAGAAAAGACAGGCATGCAAATCTTGAACTCCCATTTTTTGGGCTAAGCGACAATGATCTTGACACACAATTTGTCGCAGGAAAATTTGCCGGATTAAGTAAGGCTACTTTGAAAGAAGTCATCACTCATTTAAAGAAGTGCTATACCGGATCACTAGGTGTTGAATTCGATTCTCTTTATGACAAGGAAAAATTGGAATGGATAGTAAATGCAGTGGAAAAGACTATGCAGGAGCCTGTACCGCTGGCTCAGAAACGAAGAATCCTTCAAAAACTGAATGAAGGAGTGATGTTTGAAAAATTTCTTCAAACAAAATATATCGGGCAGAAAAGATTTTCGCTAGAAGGGGGCGAAAGTACCATAGCAGCATTAGATGCCATTATTAATACAGCGGCAGAAAATGAAGTAGAGGAAGTTGCCATTGGTATGGCGCATAGAGGAAGATTAAACATCCTGGCCAATATTTTAGGAAAGACGTATGAGCAGATATTTACTGAGTTTGAAGCCAGCGCAAAACCCGATTCTACCATGGGTAGTGGAGATGTAAAATATCACAAAGGATATAGTAGTGATATAGAGACCCCATCAGGCAAAATAATCCATTTAAAGTTGGCACCCAATCCCTCACACCTGGAGGCAGTTGATCCGGTCGTTCTTGGTTTTGCAAGAAGTAAAGCGGATGTAGCTTACAATAGTGATTACGATAAAATACTCCCTATACTTATCCATGGTGACTCTTCTCTTCCCGGACAGGGAATTGTATATGAAACTTTGCAAATGAGTGGTTTACAAGGATATAGCACCGGAGGCACTTTACATTTTATAATTAACAACCAAATTGGATTTACAACTGATTTTGATGATGCTCGTACTTCTGATTACTGTACATCTGTAGCATCTATGATAAAAGCTCCTGTCTTTCATGTAAATGGTGATGATGCAGAGGCAGTGGTGAAAGTTTCCCAGATTGCCATGATGT
>JBDTIC010000337.1:0-15068 GCA_039936595.1 Ginsengibacter sp.
GAAATTTTGATCCTTTCACTTAAATCATAAATTTCCTGGCCGGTGGCATTGCCGTAATTTACCAGTACCAATGCCTGTTTGTCATAACATCCGGCATCGCCATTTCGGTAACCTTTCCAGCTTGCCCCGTTTTCGGGGCCACATTGCTCTATGAGCCACCCTGCAGGAATCTTATAGCTGTTTTTACCGGAATTATGATAAGAAATGTTATTATCTATCTTTTCTAATTTCAGTAATTCATTTTGTCCTATGACCGGATTTTTAAAAAAACTTCCTGCATTACCAATTACTCCAGGGTCGGGTAATTTGGAAGTACGGATATTGATAACAGCATCCGATATGGCCTTTATGCTAAGCTCCCTGACATGCATCCTTTCTAATTCCTTTTCAATTGCTCCGTAAGAAATATTGAAAACCGCTTTTCTTTTTAATCGATAAGTTACATTCATAATGGCAAATTGACCTTTCAGTTGTCTTTTAAAAACACTATCCCTGTATCCAAATTCACAATCAGTTGCCCGGAATGTTTTTATGACGCTCTCTTCTAAATGAAGCGCTTCTAACTCATAAAAAATATCTTTTACTTCCATGCCGTAAGCGCCAATATTTTGCATGGGAGAAGCTCCCACATTACCTGGTATCAATGAAAGATTTTCCATTCCCGAATAATTATTTTTTATACAAAAGAGCACCAGATCGTGCCACTTCACACCTGCACCTGCATTCACATATATATATTCGGTATCTTCATTCAAAACTTTTATTCCCTGTATGGCATTTTTTAGTACTATTCCATTATAATCATTGGTAAACAGCACATTACTGCCGCCGCCAAGCATCATTTTAGAAGGAATATTTTTATGATTTTCAAGAAGTACTTCGAGTTCTTCTTTTGATGAGAACGATGCAAAATATTTTGCAGTTACAGTTACCCCAAATGTGTTATATTTTTTGATTGAAAAATTTTGATAGACTTGCATAGTTTAAAATTTCAGGCAAAATACCTAAATATGAAAGAACTTACTGCAGTAGTTATCGGAGCCACGGGATTGACTGGTAATTTATTGGTAGAAGAATTACTAAAGGATAATGATTTTAAAACGGTGCGAACCTTAGTAAGAACTCCGATCGATAGGAATGATCCGAAATTAGAACAAAGAGTAGTTAACTTTAATGACCAAAATGACTATGCGCAAAAGTTTGGGGAAGGCGATATTATTTTTTGTTGCGTAGGTACCACTCAAAAGAAGGTTAATAAAGATGAGGCAGCCTATACAAAGGTGGATTACGATATCCCGGTAAATGCCGCAGATATTGGGATTGCGAAGGGATTTAAACAATTCCTCATTGTGTCGGCAATAGGAGCCGATGAAACATCATCCAATTTTTATTTAAGCCTGAAAGGTAAAACTGAAAACAGGCTTAAACAATTTCCGTTTATGAGTATAGGCATTTTTCAACCTTCCATCTTGAATGGCAATCGCAAAGAAAGTCGCATGGGAGAAAGATTCTTACAGATAATTCTGGATTTGATTTCGTTCTTACTTTTAGGATCTTTAAAAAAATTCAGATCAATTGGTGCGAACAGTGTGGCTAAAGCGATGTTACAGGCAAGCAAAAAGCAATCTCCCGGAATACATTATTACCGTTATTCTGAAATGATGCACCTCGTACGAAATTAAAAGGGATCCACATCGGCAATAACGACAACACTCCTGAATCTTTTTTCTGATCTTAAAAGATCTATGTAATTACTGATTACCTTTTTCTGAAGTTGCAGATAAACCGCATCCTGCGGAAGTTTTATTAATATTTCCATTAAATACATATTTCTGACACGGTTCACCAATGGGGCTGCGGGTCCTACTGTATTTTTAAAATCCTTTGAAAGTGATGTTCCTAAAATATCTGCCGCATTCATTACTGTTTCCTGGTGCACGTGTTTCAATACGATCCTGATGAGCCTGCTAAATGGAGGATAAAAAAATTGCCTTCGCATTTCCATTTCGAATTCATAAAATCTTAAGTAGTCATGTTGTTGTACAAACAATAAAACCGGATGATCAATTTTAGATGCCTGTATAAGTACCAAACCTCTGTCTGATTTTCTGCCCGCCCGGCCACTCACCTGTTCCATCAATTGAAATGCTCTTTCGTTCACCCTGAAATCAGCAAAGCTTAACAGCCCATCAGAATCTAAAACACCTACCAGGCTGACATTTTCAAAATCCAGCCCCTTAACCACCATTTGAGTTCCTGCCAGAATATCAATGCGATGCTGTTCAAACAATTTTATCAAAGTATCATGGGCATTCTTTCCCTTCACAGCATCCACATCCATCCTGGCAATACGGTTATTGGGAAAATATTCTGTCAGTTCTTCCTCAACTTTTTCGGTTCCAAAATTTTTTTCGATCCAGTTTACACTGCCGCAGGCAGGGCATGACACAATTTTAGGATAGGTGTTGCCACAATAATGGCAATGCAATTTATTAGAAAACTTATGTAGCGTTAAAGTAACAGAGCAATTTTCGCAATGAGGAATAAATCCACACGTACCGCATATCAGGAAAGGCGCGTAACCTCGGCGATTTTGGAACAGGATAATTTGCTTATCATTCTGTAGGGCGGCTTCCATTTCTGCTTTTAATTGTGGTGAAAGGATCACCTTTCTTTTTTTAGAGGAAGCAACCGTCTTAGTGTCAATAATTTTTATTTCAGGTAATTGTGTTCCGCCATATCTTTCAGTAAGTGTTACCAATCCATATTTATTTTTCTGCGCATTATAGTAGCTTTCCAAAGACGGTGTAGCGCTACCCATCAGAACTTTGGCTTGTAATAAAGAAGCATAAAAAATAGCAGCATCACGGGCATTATATCGCGGAGCCGGATCCTGTTGTTTGAAAGAAGGATCATGCTCTTCATCAATTACGATAAGGCCCAGATCTTTAAAAGGAAGAAAAAGCGCGCTTCTTGCTCCAAGGATAATTTTTAATTCTCCTGTTTTTATTTTATTCCAGATCTCAATGCGTTCATTATTATTAAACTTAGAATGATAAATGGAAATGTTGCCCCCGAAGTATAACTGAAGTCTGCGAATAATCTGAGCGGTCAATGTTATTTCAGGAAGCAGGTATAGTACCTGTTTGCCCCGGGCCACAAACTTCTCTATTTGTTTAATGTATAATTGAGTTTTGCCACTGCTGGTAACCCCATGTACCAGGCAAACTTCTTTTTTTTCAAAGACTACTTCAATTTCAGTTAAAGCCTTTTGTTGAGAATCATTCAAATTAAAATTTACCTCCATTTTCCTGGGAAGTGCCTGTATGCGGTCAATGCTTCGTCTTTGAATGGTAAGAATATTTTTGTCGGTCAATCCTTTTAACTGGGCAGCTGTGGCACCTGATTTTTTTAAGAGTTGCGGCTGAGACACTTCTCCATTGGTTTTGGAATAGTGTAAAAATGCCAATAGCAATTCCAATTGTTTAGGCGCTCTCCCAAAGTCATCCATCAATTGGCTCAGTTTTTCATCAGAAGCATATTCAGGATTCAGCAAAACGAAATTTTCCTTTTTCTCTTTGTATTTGTCGGTTAGCGATTCAAAGACGTAACATACTCTTTTCTCGATCAATCTTTTTATCAAAGGATAAACATGAATAATATCGGCTATCTGCTGTACTTCGGTGATCTTCAATTCTTTTTTTATAAGCAATGCTTCAGCCAATAGGTACTCTTCATCATCCAATGAAGAAAAGTCATCTCCATACTCCTCGTTATAGATTAAAATCGCCTCGCTGTTCAGTTTTAAGTGCGTTGGTAATGCTGCGGCCATTACTTCACCTTCGCTGCACATGTAATACTCACTCATCCATCGCCATAGCTCTAATTGTTTTGGATAGATCACTGGTTCGTCATCAATTACGTTTAATATTTCTTTGGTTTCGAAGGCAGGTTTTTCTGTATGGATAGACTTAATAATGCCCGCATATTTTTTATTCTTACGGAAGATCACTTCTGCCCTACAGCCAATCTTCACTTTTTTTAATATCTGTCGGGGAACGCTGTAGGTGTACGTTTTTGGAAGCGCTAATGGCAAAATGATCTCCACCCAATGGGTGATGGTTGGTTTTGTTTCATTAAACAGATCCTGCTCTTCAGAATTGGAGATGGCCATTAATGCAAATATATTGAGTGTCTATCGATATATGTACCGGAGTTAATGAATCGAATTATGTGTTTCGGAGGTGTTCGGCCAATTGGTATAAAAATCACGATTTATTTTCAAAGGCCTAATTTTTCTATTATATCGGTAACATTCTTTTTCTCAAAAAGCCTGATCAATTTGGTAATGATTCTAAGCAATAATCCTTTTGGAGTGGCAATGCTTGTTCCCAATTGCTGAATTCGCTCATCCCTCGTGCTAATGCAATGGTCATAATCGGCATTTTCTTTAGTGCTTAAATCTTCAGCAAATATCCATGCTCCATCCCTGGCAGTAGCAATACTAAAGTCAACCAGCATCTCATCATATTTAAAAATCTTTAAGTCAAGCAGTTTCATTAAAGGATTGATCTGGGTGAGGCAGTCTTCAATATTATCTACCATGACCGATAAAATGGAATTGATTGTATTAAAATCAGTATGAATGCCTTCTAAGAGAACTCCCTTCATAATAAGGCCGGTCGCGATTCCCAGATCAAGATTGATGTGCGCATTCATTCCTAATAACAAATGTTGAATCACGAGAGCAGACTTATTTTCAACGGAGTTGAACGCAATTTTCCATGATCCCGTTGTTGGCTTACCATCCAGCCATAAATAAAAAGCACTTAGATAACGGCTGGCAAATGCTACGTCAAGTTTCTCCATCCTTATGGCATCTTCAAAATCTTTATTGGCGATACACTCTTTTACTTTACGGGTTACTTTATGATATAACACCGCAAAGTAACCTGCCGGGCTATTATTGATTTCGCACCACGCAATAATTTTTTCAAGCTGAAAAATTACTTCATCTATAGTCTCAGGGCTTTTTAACAGAAGCAAATCACTCTTGGAAACCATGGTTAAAGCAGTATCCATATTCTATTTTAATTTGATGAAAGTTAAATGCGGTATAATATGAGTGACATTCGCTTTTCAGTTCAGATCCCGGCAGGTTAAATTTATTTTATCAGTTATCCAGACGGCTAAGAGATTAACAATATCGCCAGCGACAATTTAAATCTAAGAAATACCCTTGCTATTATAATATAAAGTTAAAAAGAAAGTTTTTGTATTAAAAAATATCTTTATGAGCAGTTTCAGTTAGCAAATAGTTTTAGGATAAGGACTTGCAAACAACGCTATTCCTCTTCAATTCCTATCTTTGCAACCTTTTTAAAAAAGTCTAATATGAAGCCAATACACATGGTTGATCTAAAAGGTCAATATCTCAAAATAAAAAATGAGATAGATGCCGCAGTGGCAGGAGTTTTGGATACTACCTCTTTTATTGGAGGGCCGCAGGTGACTGAATTCTCAAAAAATCTTGCAAAATACCTTGGGGTCACTCATGTGATTCCCTGTGCAAACGGGACCGATGCTTTACAAATTGCCATGATGGCGCTTGGGCTTCAGCCCGGCGATGAAGTTATTACTCCTTCGTTCACCTATATCGCTACCACGGAAGTCATTGCTCTGTTAAAATTAAAACCGGTTTTTGCAGAAGTAAATACCAAAACCTTTTGTATTGATCCTGACGCAATCAGGAAAGCGATCACGCCAAAGACCAGAGCAATTGTTCCTGTACATTTATATGGGCAATCCTGCGAGATGGAGGAGATAATGGCGATCGCCAATGAACATAATTTATATGTAATCGAGGATAATGCACAATCCATTGGCAGTGACTATACCTTTAAAAATGGAGACGTTAAAAAGACCGGGAATATTGGAACCATTAGCTGTACCTCATTCTTCCCAAGCAAAAACTTAGGTTGTTATGGAGACGGAGGTGCACTTTGTACTAATGATGACGAGCTTGCTGTAAAACTAAAAATGATCGCCAACCATGGACAGCGCGCAAGGTATTATCATGATATAGTAGGGTGCAACTCAAGGCTTGATGCGTTGCAGGCCGCAATATTAAATATTAAATTACCGTTATTGGACCAGTATATTGATGCAAGAATAAATGCGGCAGAGTTTTATGATAAGGCATTTGCTGATAACAAACATCTCGCAACACCTTTTCGTGCTGATTATTCCAAACATGTATTTCATCAGTATACCGTGATTCTTGAAAATATAGAAAATCCTGAAAGGTTCCGTGATGGTTTGGTAGCTTATTTAGCGGAGAAAGAGGTTCCAGCGATGATCTATTACCCGGTACCTGCACATAGGCAAAAGATGTTTGCATCGTTTGGGGGTAGTGATTTTCAGTTGGAAAAGACGGATTGGCTTACTCACAGAGTATTTTCATTGCCTATACATACGGAGCTTGATAATGAACAATTAGATTATATTACAAAAAGCGTTTTAGAATACGTAAAGCAACATTCATGAACATTGCGGTTATAGGTACAGGGTATGTAGGTTTAGTTACCGGAACTTGTTTTGCAGAAACAGGTAACACGGTTATTTGTGTAGATATTGATGCTAAAAAGGTGGAGCGTCTGTCATCAGGTAAGATCACCATTTTCGAACCCGGACTTGAAAAACTTTTTGAAAGAAACAGTAAGGAAGGAAGATTGAGATTCACCACTTCCCTTGCTGAAGGAATCAGAGATGCTCACGTTATTTTTTTAGCATTGCCAACTCCTCCTGACGGAGATGGGTATGCGGATTTGAATTTTGTATTGAGAGTCGCAGACAGCATTGGCAAATTATTAAAAGAAGATGATTACAAAATAATTATTGATAAAAGTACTGTACCGGTTGGTACAGCAGATAAAGTACGTTTTATCATTACCGAAAGTATAAGCTCCACAGGCAAAGAAAATCCAGAAGAACTGTTTGATGTGGTAAGCAATCCGGAATTTTTGCGTGAGGGAGTAGCTGTAGATGATTTTATGAAGCCAGACCGTGTAGTAATAGGTACTTCATCGGAAAAGGCTAAAAAGATAATTGGACAATTGTATGCGCCATTTGTACGCCAGGGAAACCCTGTAATTTATATGGATGAAAAATCTGCCGAACTTACCAAATATGCTGCGAACGCGTTTTTAGCCACAAAAATATCTTTCATGAATGAAGTGGCACAATTGTGTGAAAGATTAGGTGCCAATGTCGATATGGTACGCAAAGGCATAGGAAGCGACGAGAGAATAGGAAGAAGGTTTTTATTCCCTGGCATTGGCTATGGTGGAAGCTGCTTTCCAAAAGATGTAAAAGCTTTATCTAAATCAGCACAACAGGCTGGCTATAATTTTAAAATACTGGAAGCGGTAATGGCCGTGAATGAGCATCAAAAGATCCATTTGTTACCCAAAATAAGAAGCTATTTTAAAAATAACCTGAAAGGTAAAAATATCGCCTTATGGGGTTTGGCTTTTAAACCCAATACCGATGATATTCGCGAAGCTCCTGCGTTAAAAATTATTGAACAACTTACGGATGAAGGCGCCTACATTAACGCTTATGATCCTGAAGCTATGGCCAATGTGAAAAGAGAAATAGGCAATAAAATCTCTTATGCAGAAAACCAATATGATGCGCTTACAGATGCTGATGCGCTGGTGATTGCAACAGAATGGAGCGAATTCAGAACTCCTGATTTCAGTAAAATGAAATCACTTTTAAAGACTCCCGTCATTTTTGATGGCCGCAATCTTTTTGATTTGCACCAGATGGAGGATTGTGGATTTCACTATGAAAGCGTAGGAAGAAAAGTAATTAGCTAGTATAGATACCCTTCTTAATTGAAAAAATATAATTAATAAATAAATACGTGGCAGATAAACGAATTCTTATTACAGGCGCGGCGGGCTTTTTAGGCTCTCATCTTTGTGATAGATTTATTAAAGAAGGTATGCAGGTTATTGGTATGGATAATCTGATCACGGGTGATTTAAAAAATATCCAGCATCTGTTTAAGCTCGAAAATTTTGAATTTTACCATTGTGATGTTTCAAAATTTATTCATGTGCCCGGTCGGCTCGATTACATTTTGCATTTTGCTTCGCCAGCCAGCCCTATTGATTATTTAAAAATCCCAATACAAACCTTAAAAGTTGGATCTCTCGGAACTCACAATTGTATGGGATTAGCGCTGGCAAAAAAAGCGAGGATATTAGTTGCTTCAACCAGCGAAGTATATGGCGATCCTTTGGTACACCCTCAAACAGAAGATTATTGGGGAAATGTAAATCCTGTTGGCCCACGTGGTGTATATGATGAAGCTAAGCGTTTTCAGGAAGCAATTACAACCGCTTACCACACCTTCCATGGGTTGGAAACCAGGATAATAAGGATATTTAATACTTATGGCCCGCGAATGAGGCTGAATGACGGAAGGGCTTTGCCTGCATTTATAGGTCAGGCTTTGCGCGGTGAAGATCTTACTGTGTTTGGAGATGGAAGCCAAACGAGAAGCTTTTGCTATGTCGATGATCTGATTGAAGGGATTTACCGGCTACTGATGAGTGATTATGCACTGCCCGTAAATATTGGTAATCCTGATCAGATTACCTTAAAGGCATTTGCTGAGGAGATTATACAACTTACAGGCACCTCACAAAAAATTGTTTACAAACCTTTGCCGCAGGATGATCCTAAGCAAAGACAACCTGATATTACAAGGGCAAAATCTCTTTTAAAATGGGAACCAAAAGTCAACCGTGCTGAAGGGTTGAAAATTACTTACGATTATTTTAAGTCGTTGCCGAAGGAAGATTTGTATCGCTTGCCGAAAGAATTTGAAAGCAGGAGAGTTGATCTGGTCTGAGAAGAAAACCTGACACCTGATTAAACCGTCATTATAAAAATAAAATAACAATAAAAAGAAAAAAATGTACCAGGAATTAATAGATAAACAAAAGAAGCTCGCTGTAATAGGTTTGGGTTATGTGGGCCTTCCTATTGCTCTTGAATTTGCCAGGAAAATCTCAGTAATTGGGTTTGATGTCAATGCATCCAGAATTGAAATGATGAAGAATGCCATTGATCCAAGCAATGAACTGGAATCGTCTGCATTCGATGGATGTGATATCGAATTTACCGACGACCTCGACAAATTGCGTGAAGCAAATTTCTTTATTGTAGCCGTACCTACCCCAGTGGATAAGCACAACGTGCCCGATCTTACGCCTGTAAAACGAGCCAGCGAAACCATTGGCAAAGTAATTAAAAAAGGAGATTATGTGGTTTTTGAAAGTACTGTTTACCCGGGCTGTACAGAAGAGGATTGCCTTCCAATAATCGAGAGTTTATCTGGTTTAAAGTTTTGTGATGATTTTAAATTGGGTTATTCGCCGGAAAGAATTAATCCGGGAGATAAAGAACATACTTTGAGTAGCATTGTAAAGGTAGTCAGCGGTTGTGATGAAGAAAGCCTGGATATTATTGCCAAAGTATATGAACTCGTAGTCGCAGTGGGTGTACATCGTGCATCCTGCATAAAAGTAGCCGAAGCAGCAAAAATTATTGAGAATACACAGAGGGATTTAAACATTGCCCTGATGAATGAGCTTTCCATTATATTTGATAAAATGGGTATTAATACATTCGAAGTATTGGCCGCAGCAGGAACTAAATGGAATTTTTTAAAATTTCAACCGGGCCTTGTAGGTGGCCACTGCATTGGCGTTGACCCTTATTATCTCACTTATAAATCTCAGAAGTTAGGATATGATTCGCAGGTCATCCTGGCTGGCCGTGTCATAAATGACGGAATGGCCGGGCATGTAGCCAAAAAGGTTTTACAACACATTATTCAAAATACCAGTGATATTAAAAGTGCAAAAGTGCTCGTGATGGGAGCCACTTTCAAAGAAAATGTAAGTGACATCCGCAATTCGAAAGTGGCGGATGTGATCAGGGAATTAAAATCTTATTCACTACAGGTGCACGTTACAGATCCTCATGCAAGCAGCGAAGAATTAAAGCATGAGTATGGATTTGAACTGACTCCGGAGCTTTCTAATGATTATGAAGCTGTGATAGTGACCGTGCCTCATGAGGCTTATTTGAGTATGGACGATAATGCTTTTGTGAAGCTTACCAAACCAAAGGCGATCATTGCAGATTTAAAGGGACAATATCGCGGAAAAATATTGACCCGGGCCTATTGGAGTCTTTAAAATTTAATTTAAAAAAAATAATTTGGAAACATTTCACAACAAAGATTTAAGTTCTTCGGCTTTTCTGGTTACAGGCGGTGCAGGTTTCATCGGAAGCCATATTGCACAGTATTTGTTGCGGAATAAGGCCAAGAAAGTGAGAGTTCTGGATAACATGTCAAATGGATTCATCTCTAACCTTGATATATTAAAAAACTCTGAAGGCTTTGAGTTCATTGAGGGTGATATCAGGGATATCGATGTGTGTAGAAAAGCTTGTGAAGGGATTCAATATGTAAGCCACCAGGCAGCGTTGGGCTCAGTGCCGCGCTCAATTAAAGACCCGTCAGCTACGAACGATGTGAACGTGGGGGGCTTTGTAAATATTTTAAAAGCGGCTGTTGAAAGCCAGGTACGACAATTTGTTTACGCTTCTTCTTCTTCCGTGTATGGTGATGAGGCAACACTACCCAAGAAAGAAGACCGGATTGGAAATTGTTTGTCTCCTTATGCAGTGAGTAAGAGAGCTGACGAACTATATGCAGCAGTATTTGCAGCGTCTTATCAAATCCCGGTTTTAGGATTCAGGTATTTTAATATTTTTGGACCCCGACAGGATCCGGATGGACCTTATGCAGCAGTGATTCCCCTTTTTGTGAAAGCAATAATGAATAACAGTTCAGCGATGATCAATGGTGATGGGGAACAAACAAGAGATTTTACTTTTGTTGAGAACGCAGTGCAGGTCAACATTAAAGGAATGCTTTCCGATAACGCGGAGGCAAAAAATAAGGTTTACAATGTGGCGGTAGGTGAACAATTTTCTATCAATTTTTTATATGAATTTATAAGGGAATATTTAAACAGTGATATAAAAGCCATTCATCGGGAACCGAGGGACGGGGATATTAGAAATTCCCTCGCCGACATTTCATTAGCTAAGGATCTGTTAGGTTATCAACCCACTACAAAATTTCAAACCGGCCTTATTAAAACGATAGAATATTTTAAAGATTTATATTCGCAAAAATAAATTTGCTTTTATTTTCAATCTTGTCGTAATGTCTTTTATAAAAACCAAATTTCCCGGGCTGATTATTTTTGAACCTAAAATTTTTGAAGATAACAGAGGCTATTTCTATGAAAGTTATAACCACGGTCTTTTCCTGGAAGAAGGAATTGAAATAAATTTTGTACAGGATAACCAAGCCAGTTCTTCTTATGGAGTGCTTCGTGGACTACATTTTCAAAAAGATCCTTTTGCACAGACGAAACTCATCCGGGTTTTGTCCGGCAACATCATCGATGCGGTGGTTGATATCCGGAAAGGTTCTCCTACCTATGGAATGGCCTTTTCCATTGAACTTTCAGCGCAAAATAAAAAGCAACTTTTGGTTCCGAAAGGCTTTGCTCATGGATATTCGGTAATCAGTCCCGCCGCTGAAGTATTTTATAAATGTGATGAGTTTTATCATAAGGAAAGTGAAGGAGGTATTGCATGGAATGATCCTCTCTTAAATATCGATTGGCAAGTTCCTGCAGATAAAAGTGTTATTTCTGAAAAAGACCAGCAGCTTCCATTATTAGAAATGCTGACTCCTCACTTCGTATTGAAAATTTGAAAAATACATAAATGCTCTCTGCAGATTTTAAGCCTACGCTATTGGTTACAGGCGCCAATGGACAACTCGCCCGTGAGATAAACACTTTGGCTGCTCATCAAAATAGCTATAATTTTTTATTTGTTACCAGAGATGATCTTTCCATTGAAAACAGGGAGAGTGTCGAGTTGTTTTTTGAAGAACACCGTATTGACTATTGCATTAATTGTGCTGCATACACCGCTGTAGATAATGCTGAATCAGAAAAGGAGAAGGCCTTTCTGGTCAACGCAGAGGCGGTTGAAGGCCTTGCAGAAATCTGTGTAATTCATAAAGTCAAATTGATTCATATTTCAACTGATTATGTATATGATGGGAGCGCAGGTATTCCCTTAAAAGAGGTGGATGCGGTAGATCCTGTAAATGTTTATGGTTCATCTAAGCTACATGGGGAACAATTGGCAGTAGAAAAAAATCCTGCTATGTTGATCATTAGAACGTCCTGGGTATATTCTTCTTTTGGAAATAATTTTGTAAAGACGATGTTGCGATTGTTTAAAGAAAGAGACGAAATAAATGTTGTTGCTGATCAGTATGGCTGTCCCACTTATGCCGCTGATCTGGCAAATATAATTATGGCTTTCATTGAAAAAATGAAGGATGGTAACGACCTGTCAGGAATTGTAAATTATTGTAATGAAGGCATCACATCCTGGTGTGAATTTGCAAAAGAAATTAAAACTTTGGTGCAAAGTAATTGTGTGATAAATCCTGTTCCTACTTCTTCTTATAAAACAGCGGCAAAGAGGCCATTATACTCAGTTTTGGATACCTCAAAAATTAAAGAATTACTTCATTTGGAAATTCCTTCCTGGAAAGAAAGCCTCAGGAAATGTATTGAAAAAATGGAATAATCTTTTATAGAAAGCAAAGTAAGAAGTTTAGATAAAAGTTTTACTATCCTCATTAAGAGTTGACAACTTGTTGTAAGATTTGATCGTATTAAGCTAACTTCATCAGAGCTGCGACATTTAACCCGCAATATTTATCATGAAAAAAGAGTTTTTTACTTTCAGGGCAATTTATGGCAGTCTTTGTATATTATTCTCGTTTTACCTGGCATTTAATAATGTGTTTTATCGTCAAACTTCAGGTTCCAAATACAGCTTTTTGCTTTTCTCTCTTATCCTTCTTGTTCTGGGTGTAGTACAGATTCATAGAAAGAAATAAACCGATTAAAAAGAGAAGAGTCTTGGCTGATTTTGGTGGCTTTTCTTGTTGCCGGGTTTGCCATTTTGATAGCTACAATTGTCAATCACAAAAAACAGATTAAAAAACTTGGAAAGTTGGAACAATCACAAAGCGGAATTAGATAAAATATTTTGGTTCTGCAAACTTGTAACATGTAAGACTTGTAAATAAGCACAATAAGTTTCAACGTTCTAATACCCGCAAGCAGAAAAATCTTCATTTTTACCTCTACCTTTGCCTCTAAAATTTTGACGCAACCTGATATGAAATTTCAATCGCAGTATATACCCTATTCACAAACAGGAAAGTTCACAAAAATTGTATTGGATTATATCAATGAAGGCGAAGCTTTAAGGGCATTCTATCAACAGCCCGTAAACCTGATTGGAATAAAATCTGCTATTGCAGCAAGGCAGAAGTTTACAACAAACCGCCAGTTGTTAGTCGAGCAATTCACAAGTCAATATAATGATTTTGACAATTGTGATTCTATAAAGGATAATATCCATGCACTTTTAGATAAAAATACGTTTACGATCTGCACAGCCCACCAGCCCAATATCTTTACCGGCCACCTCTATTTTATTTATAAAATTTTGCACACTATCAAGTTGGCTGATTCATTGAAAAAGCAATTGCCTGAATATAATTTTGTTCCCGTTTTTTTTATGGGAAGTGAAGATGCAGACCTTGAAGAGCTTAACCACGTAGTAATTGACGGAGAAAAATACGAATGGGAAACTCAGCAGAAAGGCGCTGTAGGAAGGATGAAGGTGGATGATCACCTGATGAAATTAATTGGACGGATTGCAGGAAGGCTAACAGTTGAAAAATATGGAAATGAAATTATTGAATTGCTGGAAAAATGTTTCATTAAAAACTCCACAATAGAAGAAGCGACCTTCTTATTCGTACATCATTTATTCAAAGAGTTTGGTTTGCTGGTTTTATTGCCTGATAATTCTGCATTTAAACGGGAAATGATTTCTATTTTTGAAGAGGATATTTTTAGTCATACTTCTTCGGAGATTGTGCTTCAGACCTCAGAAGAGTTGTCCAAAAACTATAAAGCACAGGCTTACCCACGTGAGATTAATTTATTGTATTTAAAGGACGACCTTAGGAACAGGATAGTTGCTGTGGACAAGAGTTTTATTGTTTATGGCACTGATATTATTTTCTCAAAAGAGGAAATAAAAAAAGAACTCAAAGAACATCCGGAACGGTTTAGCCCTAATGTGATCCTGAGGGGGTTATTTCAGGAAATAATTTTGCCTGATGTAGCATGGATAGGCGGCGGCGGCGAGCTGGCTTACTGGCTGCAGTTAAAGGATTTGTTTAATAAGTACGGTGTACCTTATCCTGTGTTGGTAGTAAGAAATTCCTTTATGATTATTGATGAAAGATGCCAGTCATTGATGCATAAATTGCATTTGAATGAAACAGATCTTTTTAAAGGAAAGGGAGAAATTTTGAAACAAATAGTATATAAAGAAAGTAAGGCCGTATTAAATTTAAATAAACAAAAAGAAGAATTTACATTGATTTACAATCGACTTAAAGAGATTGTACATCACATCGACATTACATTGGAACCACACACTGCTGCTTTACAAACCCGGCACATTAAATCATTAACGGCTTTAGAGAAAAAGATGCTGAGGGCAGAAAAAAGAAAATATGCTGATCAAATAAAACAGGTAAGTAAGCTTTTTTCTATTTTATTCCCCAACGATGGATTGCAGGAGCGAACAGAAAATTTTATGTTTTTTTATTCCTGTTATGGGCAAGATTTCTTTAAGATCCTGTATGAAAGCTCTTTGACCTTGGAACAGGAATTTTGTATTGTCGAACCTCTTTAAGTAGCATTTTACCGGCCTTTGGGTGCAATCCGGAAAGATCAACAAGTTCCTGGATAATGGCACAAACAAGGTAATGGATTTTGATTTGAGCTAAT